>CBDUYA010000165.1:0-7430 GCA_965371335.1 uncultured bacterium
CTGACGCCCAACGACTTTCCTTCGTTCGAAACCCTCGAAGAACGGCTGCATGGGTTCGCCCGGTACTACGAGACCATTGCTCAGCCGTTTGAGTGGAAGTTCACCCGCAAGGACCTCGAATCGCTCTTGGACCGGATTGACCGCGCCCGCGCCCTGGAACACGCCCTGCCGGCTGTCGCGTAGAATACGTGTGCGAACTTATGACCCAGGGCATTAAGGTGGCTTACGGCGTGCTCCTGGTCGTGTTGCTGGCGGGTCACCTCGCACCGTTCGCCATGGTGATCGGGGAATTCATGGAATTCTGGGTGCTGACCGGATTCTCCCAGATCGCCAGCCGCCATTTCACCGCGGCCCTTCCCGGCGGGGCGGCAACGGTGTGGATTGTCACCCTGCTTCTGCTGGCGGGGATCTACTAGAAGACGCAGTCGCGCTTCCAGCGCATCGAGACCGCCAAAATCAGCAGTGAATCGGGGCAATACTGGATGTGATCATGGACCGACAGAACACAGTTGGAGTCGTGCGGCGGGCTGCTTATCTGACGAGGCGGTACCTTGCTGCGGACCGGGTAGCAAGCTGCAATCAGGACGACCCGCCGTCGCAGGGGACGGCGTCAAACGGGAAATCGACGCCGCGCGGCTTCCCTTCGTCCGTGCCCTCGATGCGGCCGAGGAGCGATCCGTCCGGCTGCCGATGGTAGCTGACCGTCTGCGGGAAGTCGTGCTGCGGATTGGAAAAGACGACCGAAGAGTCGGTCAGCTCGATCGCATCGAACGAAGTCTCCGCCTGCCCCGCCGGCAGCGCCGTGAGCACCAGCCGTCCGTTGATCACCGCGATGCGGAGGTATTCCCAGGCGACCGTTCTCCCCCTTGCCATCGTCTGGTTGAGTCCGAGCATCATGCCAGCGCGCGGCGCCGTCCACTGCTCGATCGTATGGCGCATCGAGTCCTGCCGCTCCCAGCAGCCGGCGAGCCAGCCGAGCCGCCCGATGTCGTGTGACGCGCCCTCCGCCGCGTGGAGCCGGGCCCCGTCTGTGCCGTGAAGGGAGAGCGCGGCAAAGGCTGCCAGCAGGAGTGCGACCGTGCTCCTCCTCACGCCGGGCCCGATGGCGGCAGCATCTTGCGGGCCAGTGCCGCCAGAACCAGTCCTGCGATGAACCAGGCGATCGCCAGGTCGAGCGTATTGACGATGGTGTAGGCCGGCGGGAAGCCGTACCAGTTCCAGTGCGCTCCGTAGATCGCCACCCCGGCGGCGATGCCGAGCATCGCCATGAAGCCGGCGCGGCTTAACACCGTACGGCAGTTGACTCCGAGCAGCGCGAGCGTCAGCAGGAAGGCGATCACGAGGTCAGTGACGAACTGCAGGGCCAGGTTGCCGCCGATCATCTGCGTCTGATCCGGTAGTCCGGGGAGCAGGTCGACCACCGCGAACACGCCCTCGTTGATGAAGTAGATGCCGTTCTGTTCGGCGTTGCTGCGGATGGTCTCCAGAACCTGCTCGCTGTTGGTGAACACCGTCATAGTCCACCCGTGCCAGGGCAGCGCGAGGTGCGAGATCATCCCCCAGATGTAGATCGCGACCGCGGCCGCGACGGTGCCGGTAAGAATGAAGCGCGCCTTCATGATCACACCCCCTCGAAGACAATCATAGTGGTGATGGAAGCGCTCTGATTCCGGGGCGCTCCATCAGGCAGCGGGCTTCCTGCCGGCCGGTGTCATCGCGGATGCTCAGCCGGCGCGGACCCGCATGATCGGGCGGCTGCGCGATCGTCGCGCCACCTCGGTGAACCCCGCCCGGCGGAACGCCGACGGCACACCGGTCCAGACGAACGGATCGGGCGTACGCTCCATGGTCGGCTCGATCGGGTATCCCTCCACGATGCGGGCGCCCCGCTTCCCGGCGAATTCCACCGCGGCGCGCAGCAGCCGCACCGAAAGTCCGGTGCGCCGGTCCGCTTTGCGGACGAACAGGCAGGAGATCGACCACACCGGCTCTTCGTCGACCGGGCGCAGGACGCGGGATCGGGCCAGCGCCGTGTACTCGCGGCGCGGCGCGACGGCGCACCATCCGATCACCTCGCGTCCCCGGTAGGCGAGGATGCCCGGCCGGGCGCCCGACTCCACCAGCCGTTTCAGTGCGCGCCGGTTGCGCGCCCCTTTTCCTTCGGTCCACTCGCGCGTCGTTCGTCGCCACGCCATGCACCAGCAGCCGCCGCATGCCCCCCGCTCACCGAACAGATCTTCGAGATCATTCCAGCGTGACGGGGTCACCGGCCTGAATGCGGCGCCGGGCACTGCCGGCCGTCTGCGTTTCGCTGCGGGGGGTTTCATCGGAAGTGGATCTCCAGCAATCTGAACATGACGAACCGAAGCTGCATCATAGACCGAAGCCGCCTGTTGCGTCGCCCCTTCCTGTTAGAATCCCCCGCGTGCGCTGCGCCGTCGGCTGCCGGCGCCGGAGCGCGCGGAGAGGGGCGGCCCGACCGGATGATGGAGCACTCCAGCCTGGCGGACCCGGCGCTCACCGTGGCGCTCGCCCTCGGCACGGGGATCCTCGCGCAGGTCCTGGCGCGGCACCTCCGCATCCCCGGGATCGTTCTCCTTCTCGCGGCCGGTGTGCTGCTCGGACCCGACGTTCTCGGCATCATCCGTCCCGCGGCGCTCGGCCACGCGCTGCACACCCTGGTCGGATTCGCCGTCGCGGTCATCCTGTTCGAAGGGGGGATGAACCTCAACCTGCGACGGTTGCGGCGTGAGGCGCGCAGCATCCGGTAACTGGTCACCCTCGGCGCCCTGGTCACCGCGGCCGGCGGCGCCCTCGCCGCGCGCCTCATCATGGACTGGGGATGGACCGCTTCGATCCTGTTCGGCACCCTGGTGATCGTCACCGGGCCGACCGTCATCACCCCGCTGTTGCGCCGCATTCGGGTCCATCGCAAAGTCGCCTCGGTGCTGGAGGCGGAGGGCGTCCTGATCGACGCCATCGGCGCGATCCTCGCGGTGATCGCCCTCGAAGTCGCCATCCGGCCGACCGGATCAGTGCTCACCTTCGCCGTCTGGGACGTCGTGTCGCGCATCGGCTTCGGTGTCCTGGCCGGCGCGGCGGGCGGTGCGCTCATCGCCCTGGTGCTGCGTTTCGAGCGCCTGGTGCCGGAGGGGTTGGAGAACGTTCTCGCCCTGTCGCTCGCCCTGGTCCTCTTTCAGGGGAGCAACGCGCTGCTGCCGGAAAGCGGTATCGTCACCGTGGTGATGGCCGGCCTGGTTGTCGGCAACGTTCGGACCCGCGCCCTGAGCGAGCTGAAGGAATTCAAGGAGCAGCTGACCGTGCTGTTCATCGGTATGCTGTTCGTCCTGCTGGCGGCCGACGTGCGCATAGACGAAGTGCGCTCGCTCGGCACGGCCGGCCTGTGGACGGTGCTCGTCCTGATGCTGCTGGTACGGCCGCTCAACATCGCGGTCGGAACTTTTGGCTCCGCTCTCAAGTTCAGAGAGAAGGTCTTTCTTTCCTGGATGGCGCCGCGCGGCATCGTCGCCGCGGCGGTCGCCTCGCTGTTTGCGCAGACACTGACCCAGGAAGGGATTCCGATCGGCAACGAGCTGCGCGCCATGGTCTTCCTGGTGATCGGGGTCACCGTGCTGGTGCAGGGGCTGACCGGCGGGTTGCTGGCGCGACTGCTCGGCCTGCGGCGCCTGTCCAACTCCGGGTACGCCATCCTCGGCGCCAACCGGCTGGCGCGCGCCTACGGTCGCATTCTCTCCGAGACCGGGCAGGAGATCGTCTACCTCGAATCAAACCCCGACCTGCTGCAGCAGGCGCAGAGCGAAGGTCTCAAGGTCCTGTACGGCACCGGGCTATCGGAGAGCCTGCTGCACCGGGCCGACCTCGACGGGCGGGCCGGCGGCCTCGCCATCACCCCCAACGAAGGTGTGAATCTCCTGTTCGCCCGTCGCGCCCGCGAGGAATTCAAGGTCCCCGCCGTCTGGGTCGCCCTGCGTCGCGGCCATATGAGTGTCACCAAGGGGATGGTGCTCGACCGGGGCGCCGGCATCCTGTTCGGCGAGCCGAAGAACATCGATCTCTGGATCCTCCGGTTGGAGCGCAGTTTTGCCTCGCCGGCGCGCTTCAAGCGGGTGGCGCCGGACGAGGCGACCGAGGAGGAGATCAAGGAGCTGCACGGCGACTTGGAAAACGCCATCCTGCCGCTTGCCGTGCGGCGCGGAAAGAAGATCCTGCCGATGGATCAGGACACCCTGTTTCGCAAGGGCGACGAGCTGATCGCCCTGCTGCTGGAGGAGAGCCGGGAGAAGACCGAAACGTGGCTTCTCGGCAAGGGGTGGAAATCGATCGAGGGTCCTGCCGGGGAAGCGCCGCCGCCCGCCTGAATCTGCCGGTCAGCGATCGTTCGATCCCGACGCCGGCGGCCATCCCGGTCAGGAATGGCCGCCCCTCCCGGAGAACGCCGGCAGATGGCTGCTGTAAACGCTCAGCCGGCAGGCGCGCCGGGCCCGCGTCATGCGCCCCAGCATCGCCACCACGCAGCGTGCCAGCAGCAGGACGTCTCCGCGGGCGTCGTGGCGCCGGACATCGCCGGACGGCACCCGAAGCCTGGAAACAACGTTGTCGAGGCTGTGGGAGATGCCCCGCCCGCGACCCCAGACCTGCCACGACATGTGCATGCTGTCGATGTAGCTGATGGGACGCAGGCTCCTGCGGCTGCGCGTCGACGCTCTCTGCAGGAACGGAATGTCGAATGCGTGGCCGTTGTGGGCGACCAGCAGCGACGAGCCGCAGAACTCCGAAAACGCTTTCACCGCCTCCTGTGGCCCGGGGGCCCCGGTGACGTCGCGGTCGGAGATGCCGGTGTAGTCGGTGATAAAGGGATCGATCGGCCGGCCAGGATTGACATAGGAGAAGAAACGATCGTTGCGCCGGATGGCGCCATCGACCAGGCGCAGCGCGGCGATCTGGATGATCTCGTCGTCGCCCGGGTAGAGCCCGGTGGTCTCCAGATCGAACACTACGAGGCTCTTCAGCAGTGGCGCATCGGGGTCGAATGGAACGGTGTCGCGCATGGAACTCAATTTTCTCCGGATCCCTCCGGGGCGTCGAGTGTGGCCCGCGTCCGTCGCCCGTGCGGCGGACGGAGGCCGGCCTCACCGCGATCGCTGCTTGCGATCGATGGCGTCCTGGCAATCGAGACAATACGACGCTTCCGGCCTTGCCCTGAGCCGGCGGTGGCCGATCGGCTCCTCGCATTTTCTGCACAGACCATAGTCGCCGCGCTCGATGGCGTTCAGCGCCATGTTCACCTGCTGCAGCCGAATCTCGCTGCTGCGCCGGTTTGCCGCCGTCATCTTCTGCTGCTGTATGGCGTCCATGCGGGTCAGCCGGCCGATCGGTTCCATCAGATCGACCGGCCGCGTCCCCTCCCGCGTCACTTCGAGCAGATGCTGAAGCTCCGCCTGCCGCTCCCGCAGGACCGTCTTCAACTCCTCGATCTGCTCCGGCGTCAGCTCGTCCACGGGTCGTGGCATTGTGCCACGAAGAGGCGGCCGGCGGGCGCCGGGGGGGCGATTATTTGTCGCGTCCGGTGCGATAAAAGCGTACTTCGACCTTCTCGAGGGTGGCCAGCCCTTCCGGGATGACGCCGTCGATCAGGGCGAGGAACCGCTCCAGTTTGTCGCGCGTATCGACGATTTCGACGACGGTCGGCAGGTCCTCCGACAGCCTCTCGATCTTGAAGGTGTGCAGGCGGCTGTGCGCACCATACCCCATGACACCGCGCAGCACGGTCGCTCCCGCCAGCCCCTCCTCGCGGGCCTTGAGGACCAGCCACTCGTACAGCGGCTTGCGACCCCGTCGATCCCCCTCACCGACGAAGATCCGCAGCAGGCATCCTTCGGTCGGCAGAACCACAGTCACCTCCAGATCATGTAGGCCACGTCGCGGCCGAGCCAGACGCAGGCGAGGCCGAGGATCACCTGTCCGGCGACGTTGGCGAAGGCCAGCGGCGACTCGCCAGAGCGGAGCAGATTGAATGACTCGTTGCCGAAGGCGGAGAAGGTCGTGTAGCCGCCCAGCACACCCATGACCAGAAAGGTCCTCCCCGCGCCGGTCAGAAAGCCGCGCGATTCGGCCAGTTGCGAGACCAGGCCGATGATGAAACAGCCGGTCACGTTGACGACCATCGTGCCGAGCGGAAAGGTGGTGTTTCTAAACAGCGTCTGGGCGGCGCCGCTTACCAGATAACGGAGGACCGAGCCGACGAACCCGCCGGCGCCGACCATCAGCAGCTTCATCATCTCCCGATCAGTTCCGGATCATGGTCAGGATCATCTTGAACCGGGTCACCGCCTTCAGCGCGTGCGGCTCGCCGGCCGGCAGGCGGATCATCCCGCCCTGCTGCACTACGTGTGCCCGCCCGCAGATGGTGATCTCCGCCTGCCCCTCGACGATCTGCACGAGCGCCTCGTGCGGCGTGGTGTGCTCGCTGAGCCCCTGTCCCGCATCGAACGCGAACAGCGTCACCGACCCGGAGTCGTGCTTGAGGATGGTGCGGCTCACCACCGCGCCCTCCTGGTACTCGATCGATCCGGTAAAGCTGATCAGTCCGCCTGAGTCCCTTTCCGCCTTCATCCTGTTCTCCTCAGTCCTTTCCGCGTCCGGCCGGCTCCTTGTTCTGCTGCCAGAGGCCGAGCACGCGTCGTTCCGGGTCCTCGAACAAGGAGAGCGAGCCAACCCCCGGCACCTCCATCCTGTGGACCACGATCCTGCCGCCCGCCGCTTCGATCTTCGCGCGGTATTCATCGAGATCCTCGACGTCGGTGTAAAAGGTCATGGCGCCGGGCCACGGCCCCTGCTGCGGTTTCATGATGCCGCCGTTGATGCCCGGACCGCCGCCGGTCTCCACCAGGCGGTAATCGAGATCCGGCAGGTGCCGGATTTTCCAGTCGAACACCTTCGCGTAGAAATCGGAGACCTTTTCCGGATCCTCCGACCATAGCTCCCAATGCACAACCGGCCGGCCCATGTGGATCCTCCTCTCAGCGGTCCGACCAGACGGCGAGCTCGTTACCGCTCGGATCGGCGAAGTGAAAGCGCCGCCCGCCGGGGAATTCAAAGATCTCCCTGACGATGCGGCCGCCATGCTGGCGGACGAGAGCCTCGGTCCCCTCCAGATCGGTAGCAAACAGGACCACCAGCGGCCCGCCCGGTTCGACCTGCGGCTCCTTGCGCAGTCCCCCCGCCATCCGGCCGTCGCTGAAGCTGGCCTAGTCGGGACCGTAATCCTCAAAGCTCCACCCGTAGACTGCACTGTAGAAGCTCTTCATTGCCGCCATGTCGGTGGCGGGGAACTCGATGTAATCAATGCGGTGATCCCGCGCGTCCTCGGTCATGGCGTTCTCTCCATTGGCTGATGCCGTAGATGATGT
>CBDUYA010000166.1:0-7390 GCA_965371335.1 uncultured bacterium
CGTCCGGTCAGGTCGGCCAGATTGGTCGCCAGTTCCTTGATGACCTGGCTCTGCAGCACCTCCGTGAGATCCCCCGGACCGGAATTTCGCAGGGCCGCATAGCGCGCTTCTTTCTCGATCCGTTCCGTGCGGACGCGCGTGTAGGCATCATTGAGATCATTCAGGTTTTTCAGCGAGATGTTCTGGTTTTCGCTGAGAGCAATGATGCCATTCTCCCTGGCGTACGCCTGCAACTCTTTCTCTCTCGTGTCGATTTGATCCTGCAGGTTGGCGATCTGGTGGGCCAGCGAGGTGGTGGCGCGGGCGCTGGTGTTGTAGCGCAGTGCGGAGTTGAAGGCGATATAGGTCTCGGCGACCCGATTGGCGACGGCGGCCGCCAGCGCCGGATCGGCCGACGCATAGGAGATATCGACCAGGCGGCTGTTGCGCACCGGGGTGACCGTCAACCGCCCCAGGAGGACGTCGACCCGCATCGCCTCCAGCAGTTGATCCGGGGTGAGGCCGGGCCTCCCCTCCTCGGGCACTTCAAAGTCGAACCCCTCGTGGCGGGCCAGGTCGAGCGACTCGATGACGTCCCGGGCCACGCTGCGGCTCTGGATCAGGCCGTACTGCGTCTGGTAGAAATCGTCGCGGAAATTGTTCGGGACCGTCGAGAGAACTTCCTGAAATGGCTGGACATTCGGTGCGTTCTGCTCGATCTGCAGGCGGGTCGTGGCGGTGTAGATGGGGACCTGCATCAGCGAGCCGAGCGTCACCGTGGCGACGACGACCGTCAGGGCCGTCAGGATCACCCAGCGCCGCTTGACGAGGACCTTCCAATAATCGATCAGATGGGCCTGTTTCTCCTGCGCTTCCTTCACGCCCTCTCCCTAGAAAAACGTCTCCTGCACCACCACGATGTCGCCGTCCTGCAGGATCGGATCGAGGTCTTTGCCCTTGCGGATGCGCTTCAGATTGACCTGGATGACCGTCTGCGTGCCATCTTCACCTTTGCGCAGCACCTGGATCTCTTTCAGGTTCGCCCGATCCGTCGTGCCACCGGCCTTGGCGATCGCCTGCAGCAGGGTGATGCTGCGGCTGGCGGGATGCTCGAAACGCCCCGGCTTCTTTACAGCGCCATCGACGTAGATGTAGACCTCCTCCTCGATCGGCACGGAGATGATATCGCCGGAGCGGATCGGGAGGTTAAGCGAGGCGTCGCGGCTGGCCATCAGATCATTGACATTGATGGGAAGACGCTCGGCCGAGCCATCTGCGGAACCACGAATCAGATAGAGCGCAGCGCCGGCGTCATCGGTCAGACCCCCTGCCTGGGAGAGGACCTGAAGCAAGGTGCGGGGACCGATCATCTCGTACACACCCGGCTTGCCGACGGCGCCGAGCACCGACACCTTGCTGCTGCCATGCTCACGCACGAAGACCGACACCTGAGGATCCTGGAGGTACCGCCGGCTCAGTTCGTCCCGCAGGCGGTTCTCGAGCTCCATGGGGGTCAGGCCTCCGACCCGGATCTCGCCCAGCAACGGCAGGGAGATGGTCCCATTATTGGAGACCCGCACGGTGCGGCTCAGCTCGGGGATCTCGAAGACGCTGATCTCCAGCAGATCTTCGGCGCCAACCGGGCCATCGGATACTTCATCCGGAGGCGTCGCCTGGCGATCAGTCTTGACGCTCGGATACATCTGGCCGATCGGAAGGGCGGCACCCAGGATCAGGGACGCGGCCAGAATGATCCAGATTTGGTTTTCAGAACGCATAAGTCGATCCGATAGTATAGAGATTACGGGTTCGATCAAAAAAATCGTCCGTCGAGTCCCTTTCCAGCCGGAACGCCTTCACCTCGAACGACACGAGACTGCTGACCCGGTAGCGCACGGCGGCCTGATATCGGGTGAACTCATCCTTGCGGAGCCCCTGAAACGGATTGGCTCCGCCCCGGACGACCTCTAGAGGATAGTCGTTCGTACCCTCGCCGTACAGTAGCTCGCCGCTGATCCGTCGCGAGAAGAAGTATTCGTACGCGGCGGTCCAGTAGGTGCCGATATAATAAAGGTTTTCCTGGAAAATCGAAAACACCAGATTCCGCTCGAACGTGCCGCGGGCCCGCGATCGCGAGCCGAGGCGGGTCGAGAGTTCAGCCTCGCCCACGGTTTCATGGGTGTTGCTCTCCGGGCGCTCCGGTGCGACCAGCTCGGTCGTGCCGATCATCAACTTCCCCTGGAGCGAGGCGGACGGGTCGAATTCGAAGCCGTAGAGAATGGTATCGACGTCGCTGTCGCGCCCCTCGGTATCATCGTCGAAATCGATATCGCCCAGGATCCCCTCGACGATTAAGGTGGTTTTTGGCAGGAACCTGAACTGGGCCGCCACCGACACCGACTTCTCGGTCCGGTTGAGACGCTCCTGGAAAATCTCCAGATCCAGCTCGTCGGAGCCGAAATCGAGCTTTTCATACTTCAACGACGCCTCGACCCCGAGGAAGCCCTTCGACAGAGAGCGCGCGGTGGTCTCGACGATATTATCTGTCACTCGTACCCGCTGGTCGATCTCGGTATTGGGTCGCTGGCGCGTATAGCTGAAGTCATTTTCCAGCGACAGGAGCGCCTTCTTGAACAGGAAGATCCCCCGCGCCCGCGACTCGGCGTCCCAGTGGTTCTGCTCCGCTTCGCTGCCGAAGGCGGTGTAGTCGATCTCCTGGTACATGCGGAGCCCGCCCCGGTCGCCGGTCAACAGGAGGGAATGGATGCCCATGCCGGCCGTCGCCGTCGTGGATCCGACCGGATCCTCGGTGTCAAAGCGGACGTTGTCGTCGTAGCCGACATCCTTCAGGAGGAAGACCGGCTGGATGAGAAATGGCCCGGCGCGCTTCAGTTCCTTGGTGGAAAGGTCCCGGTCGACCGGAGGCTCGTCGGCGTGGACAACGCCGGGCACGGCCGGCAGAAGAAGGCTTGCAGCGATTGTTGCTATGGAAAGGCCCCGGATCACGCCACTGTCTCTCGCCAGGACGGCACTGCCTCTCCTGTCTCCCGGCTGCAGCTGGGTGGGATCAAGGATGCGCGATGACGAGACTACGGCATCGACGGGCAGGTGCTCCGGTCATCGTCGTCGTCGAAGATCACGAAGAGGAGCCCGGCCCCGAGAAACGAATAGGCCGTGTACGCCACCCAGGTCTGGTACCACGGGGTGACCGTGCCCGACGCCGCGGCGCTCGCCGCCGACGCGGCCGAGGCCCCGGCGGCGGAACTGTCGAAGGTCAGCGCGACGGCGGTCCCCTGCGGGGTGGTCGCGGTCCCGGCCAGCTTCCGGTCCGGGTCCTTCGGCTGCAGGGTGAAGGAAATGGTCACCACCTGCCCCTCCAGCACCTCGACGAGGCTGTCGGTGACATAGACGGCCGCGGCGACCTCGATGCCGAGATCGTAGGTACCGGGCGGCAGCCCGGCCACCTCGAAGGCGCCATTGTCGCCGGTGACGTTGCTGCTGTAGCGGTCACCGGAACGGACGTCGATGGCGGTCACCTTGGCGCCGGCGATGCGCGTGGCCTCGTCGTTCTGCAGGAGAAAGCCGCGGATACCCCCCCCTTCACCCTCCGCCATGATCGGCGTCGAGACGGCCGGCCCGAGCGTCATTGCGAGCAGCACGAAGACCGCGAAACCCGAACGGGCACGGCCGAGAAGGTGTTGAGCCATCAAATATTACCTCCCTGCAGCGTGAACTCGTCGAATGACAAATAACCGGGTGCAGTATACCGCCAGCGGGGGTTAGCGGGTCAATCGGGTCAAGACCCTAATGTTCTGCACAATGGTAGGGATGCGCGATGACGGGACTACGGCTGCGATACGCAGGTATTGGGGTCATCGTCGTCGTCGAAGATCGCGAAGAGGGCCCCAGCCCCGCCCACCGAATAGAGCGTGATACCCCACCAGGTCTGGTACCACGGCGTGACGGCGCCCGACGCAGCGGAACTCGCCGCCGACGCGGCCGATGCCCCGGCGGCGGAACCGTCGAAGGTCAGCGCGGCGGCGGTCCCCTGCGGAGTGGTCTCGGTCCCGGCCAGCTCCCGGGCCGGATCCTTCGGCTGCAGGCTGAAGGAGAGGATCACCATCTGGCCCTCGCCCACCTCGACGAGGCTGTCGGTAACATAGACGGCGCCGGCGACCTCGATGCCGAGGTCGTAGGTGCCGGGCGGAATCCCGCTGATCTCGTAGGTGCCGTCTTCGCCGGATATATTGCTGCTGTAGCGGTCACCGGTGCGGACGTCGATGAGGGTCACCTTCGCGCCGGCAACGCGCGTGACCTCGTCGTTTTGCAGGAGGAAGCCGCGAACCCCCGTCCCGCCGTCCTGCGCCACGATCGGCGTCGAGAGGGCCGGTCCAAGTGCCAATACGAGCAGGACGAAGATCGCGATACCCGAACGGGCACGGCCGAAAAGGTTATGCGCCATCAGTGGGGGCCTCCCTGCAGAAAGAGCTCGATCGATTACAAAACCACCCGCGGCAGCATACAGTTGGCTGGGGTGGCCGGGTCAATAGGGTGAACACCCTAGTGGCGGGCTACGCCTTCATCAGGGCGCCGACGATCAGGAACGCCCAGACGGTCTTGCAGACCTGCAAGTCGAGGAGAGTGGACGCTTCGCACATCTCGCCCAGCGAGGTCGGGCCGGCGCACATGTGCAGGAGCTCCTTCTCTTCCGGACCGAGGTGAAGCCCCGCCATGATCTCCGGCATCTTGCTGGTCGCGAGGTACTCGGAATTGAGCCCGCCGACCTCCTTGTAGACGCGCGACCACGACTTGATCTTGCGCACCCCCTCGAGGACCATCGCGTCCCCCTTGATATTGAGGGCATAGGAATCGGTCTGGATCGGCCTCTCCTCGAACCGGAAGCTCCCTTCGGTCCAGTTGAAGATACTGACGAGGATGCGGCGCACCTGCACCTTGACCCACTTCTCCGCTTCGGCCGGGGTGATCAGGTTCCAGCGCACCATCACCTCGCCGAGGCGGTCCCTCGAGGCGAGCGCCACCTCGAGCACACGCATCAGGTCGTTCAGGGAGATCGCCCCGGCCTGCAGGAGGATATGGTTGAACCGGTCGTCGCGATCGGTGGAGGAGGCGAACTTGACGCAGCCATTCTCGAAATCGACCGACTTGCTGATGCCACGCTCGGTCACGGTCAGGACGCCGGTCGCCCGCCGGAGCCACAGCTTGTGGAAAAGCTGCGGGATCGTCGTCGCGTCGATCACCCCTTCGTGGACCGGGCCCGCCGGCTGGATTGCGCTGACCGCTGAGATGCTCATGTTCTTTCAACTTATGGTTTGGCTGGGAGACTGTCAACAGAGCCGAAAGGCCTTAATCCATTGACTTTATCAGTCTGCGGGCGGCGGCGGCCGCGCTCGGGCCGTCCCCCGAGTCGAGGGTGCTGGCGACCGCGCGGGCGGCGCCCTTCAATGCCGCGCGTGCCGCGGCCGGGTCGCCCCGCCTGAGGGCGCCGAGGCCGGTGTAGTAGGCGACCGTCCCCCGGGAGATGCCGCTCCCCTCCGGCAGGTCGGCCCGGACGAATCCCAGCGCCTGGGCCTTGTCGTAGGCGCGGAAATGCATCAGCGCGATCCCGATGTTGAGGTAGGCCACGCCGCGTTCGTTATCGTCCGTCGCGGCCCGGCTGCGCAGCCGGAACTCGGCCAGGGCACGGTTGTAAAGGAGATCGGGGTCGCTCAGGGGAATGATCACCGGAGATTCCGCCGGGGTGAGCCGGACCGTGCGCTGCCCCTCGGGACCATGCACCGTGAGGACGACCGCCGAGGTCCGTCCGCCACCGCGATTGGTCACCGCAGCGACCGCCTTCTGCACCTCGCCCGCGCCGTTGACGTCGCGGCTTTCCACCGCCCGCACCCGGTCCCCCACCCGCAGCCCCGCCTTGGCGGCCGGGCTGCCCGGCAGCACGCGGACCACGACCGGCCAGCCGCCGCCCGCCGCCTTCCCGCCCGGCTCCTCGACCGGCAGGAGGGTGTCGGCGAGCGCCATGCCCCACCACGCCTCGGTCGAGCGCGGGGCCCGGTCGAGGCGGCGCACCAGGTCGCCCACCGCCTCGGCATCGCCGAGATGGAGGCGCACCATGTCGGGGAGCGGGTGAAGCGTCGAGTAGAGTGCCAGGGACGAGTCGGGATCCCCTTCATAGGTGAGCCCCGCCAGCACGAGATCGGCCCCGGCGCTGCTCGCCGCCTTGTCGAGCAGATCGGGAGGCAGCAGCGTCCCGGCGCGGGCCGCACCCGGGTCGGAAATCATCCACTTGACGACCGCCTGGCGGAACCGTTCGAGGATTTCCTCGTCGCGCACCTGGTTGAGCGTCTCGAGACCGTTGCCGAACAGCTCCAGCAGGAGACCGTCCCGGTCGCTCCAGATGACCCTCCCCCACTCGTCCATGCGGAAGGTGCCGGCGTACATCAGGGTTGGCCGCAGGCGGACGTCGAGCTCGTTGACCTCGCTCAGCGCCAGCCGGACGCGCTCGCTCCAGCGTCCCACGCCCCGCTTCACGATGTCGATCTGCCGCTCGCCGCCGCACAGCCGATGGATCTTGACCGGCGTCGTTCCCGCCTTGTCGCCGTCGATGAACACCTCGGCTCCGTCCGGCACCGAGGTGACCCTCAACTCGGTCGGCGCCTCCTGCAAGACCACCGGGGCGAGGCGCAGCGTCGCATTGTGCTCCAGATCGAGCGCGACCTTCATCTTCAGGTTGCGGCTGCGATAGCAGTCAAGCTGGATAGTGATGACGTGATCCCCCGCCGGAATGCCGGCCACCCGCAGCGGGGCCGACGCCTCCGCCGGGTCGAAGTCGAAGCGCTCGGCCAGCGCTTCCACGCCGGGAGTCGCCGGGCCGCTCGTGGTGCCGATCGGCTCCCCGTTCAGGAGCACGGTGGCCCCGGCCGGCACCGTGATGAACTCGACCGCGCGCCGGTTCGGCCGCAGGCGGATGTTGAGGCGCAGCTCCGAGCCGACCCGGGCCGTGATCATTTCGGCATGCGGGTCGTAGCCGATCTGTTCAACCTGAAGCTCGTGCCGGCCGGCCAGCAGCGCCAGGTCGGTGAAGATCTCCGGATCGACCGGCTCGCCGTCGATCAGCACCCGCGCTCCGTCCGGTGCGACCTGCAGCACCAGGATCCCGACCAAGCGGCTGCGCACACTGTCGAACAGATCGACCACCTTCGGCGAAAGGATCTTGCGATCGATCCGGTAGGCGGGTGATCGTGTCAGCAGCGACTCGAAATCGGCCTCGGCCTTCGTCGCATCGCCCATGTTGAAGTAGGCGCGGGCGCGCAGGTCGTAGGCGGCACCCAGGACGCGCAGCTCTTCGAGGCTGAGCTGTGACGCCGGCAGGCCCTCCCGCGATCCGATGAGCCCC
>CBDUYA010000167.1:0-7345 GCA_965371335.1 uncultured bacterium
CGTCTCCTCGACACGACCGCCTATCTCCATCTCGGTCTCGCCCTGATCGTGTTTCTCGGCGCCCGGCTGACGCCCCGCTGGCCGGGCGTCAAGTGGTTCGTCGTGGCGCTGAGCGTCTACCTGTCGCTGCGCTACTTCCTGTGGCGCTACACCGAGACCCTCAATACCTCCACCACCGCCGGCCTGGTCATCAGCATCTGCCTGGTGCTGGCCGAGACCTACGGCTTCGTGGCGGCACTGCTGTTCTACTTCCAGACGCTCTCGCCCAGGGAGGAAGACCCGCCGCCGGTCGGCGACGACTTCATGCCGCCGGTCGACGTCATGGTGACCATCTACAACGAGTCGACCGACATCCTCTACTGCACGCTGGTCGCCTGCAAGGCGATCGACTATCCGGCCAAGAGGGTGATCGTCTGCGACGACGGGCAGCGGGACGAGGTGAAGGAGATGACCGAGAAGCTGGGATGCGTCTACATCCGCGGCCCCCGCAACGAGGATGCCAAGTCGGGCAACCTCAATCACGCGATGACGCAGACCGACGGCGATCTGATCCTGACCATGGACGTCGATCACGTTCCGGTGCGGACCTTCCTGAGGGAGACGGTGGGCTTCTTCCGCGATCCGAAAGTCGCCCTGGTGCAGACGGCGCATCACTTCTATAACCCCGACATCTTCCAGCGGAACCTGCGGGTCGAGCAGGTCGCTTCCAACGAGCAGGACATGTTCTTCCACGTCGTGCAGCCGGGGCGCAACCGCTGGAACTCCAGCTTCTACTGCGGCAGCGGGGCGGTGATCCGGCGCAGCGCCCTCGAGCAGGTGGGAGGCTTCCGCACCGAGACGGTGACCGAGGACATTCACACCAGCATCCAGCTGCACGGCCGGGGGTACCGTTCGGTCTATGTCAACAAGGACCTGGCGGCGGGCCTGGCGCCGGAGGATTTCGTCTCCTACCTGAAGCAGCGCAAGCGCTGGGCCCGCGGCTGCTTCCAGATCTTCCTGAAGAACAACCCGCTCTGGGCGCGCGGCCTGAGCCTCAGCCAGCGGATCAATTACTTCGCTTCCATCTTCTACTTCCTGCACGGCTGGGCGCGCCTCATGTTCCTGATCGCGCCGCTCTCTTACCTGCTGTTCCGCCAGTATCCGCTGCGCGCCGGCATCCCGTCTCTCCTCAGCTTCTGGCTGCCGCACCTGTGCGCGTTCATGTCGGTTCTGCCCGCCGTGTCGCGCGTCTTTCGCAAGGCGTTCTGGGCCGACATCTACGAGACCGTCATGTGCCTGCCGCTGGTGCTCGCCACGCTGGGAGCGATATTCCGGCCGGGAGACCGGACGTTCGCGGTCACCCCCAAAGGGCTGCGCTTCACCCGCAACACCATCCAGATCGGGATGGTCTGGTGGCTGCTGGCGCTCGGCGTGCTGACCGTGTTCGGCCTGTGGATTGGATCGTTCATGCTGGTCGGCGGGCAGGGCGAGTCGGGGGCGCTGATCATGAACCTGACCTGGGCGTTCTACAACTTCTTCATCATTATTTCCGCCATCCTGACCGCCTACGAGCGGCCCCAGCTCAGGGTGATGCCGCGCCTGGCGCGCCGGATTGAGTGCGAGGTGAAGGTGAAGGAAGGGCCGACGATTCAGACCTCGACCCGCGATCTGAGCGAGACCGGACTGGCGCTTGATCTGCGGGAGATCTACAGCCTCAACCCCGAGGTCAGCATCACCCTCAAGGGAGATGGCGAGCTGACCCGCCTGGAGGGGGAGATCGCCCGTTTTGATCGCCGCGGCGCGAGCCGCCAGCCGTCGGTCGGGATCTGCTTCCGCAACGTGACCGAGGAGCAGCACCAGAGCATCGTCCGGCAGATGTTCAGCTCACCCGAGGTGTGGGCCGGCGCGCACAGCCGCACCGAGGCCGGGGCGTTGATGTCGCTCGGCCGTATCGCCACCTCGGCGCTGCGCGCCCGGGCGGCGCTGCAGCGGATGAAGCGGCGTTCCCTGCGCGTCGATCTCACCGAGAAATGCCGGGTGCGCATTGCCGGTGAGGAATACAGCGGCGCGTTGCGGGATGTCAGCGTCGACGGTCTCGCGGTCGAGATAAGCGGTCCGATCCCGGACGCGATCGGCGATGCCACGGTGATCCTCAACGGCTCCAGGCGCCCGCTTGAGGTGCCGTGCCGGGCGGTGTATTCGCGCGGCGCGATCGGCGGTGTCAGGCTCGGCCTGCACGTTCTCGATCGGGTGGCGCTGGCCCAGTGGATGGCCGACAAACAATGATGCGATCCGTCCCGCCCGGCGCGCAGCGATCGCCACGAGGGTAAGGTGCCGATCTCGTCCCCATCCGGTTACGCCAAACGGGCCCGCCAGGCGGCCCGTTCGGGAGACTATGCCCAGGCGGGCGATTTTTTTCGCCTGGCGGGCGACTGGAAAAAAGCCAACCAGATGTACCTCAAGGGGGGACACTTCGATCTGGCGGCCCGCCTGGCGGAGGAGATGGGCGATCTCCCCGAGGCATCGCTCTACTACCTGAAGGCGGGCGACCTGCGGGCCGCCGCCGAGATCGAGCTGCGCCAGGAGAACCGCGACAAAGCGGCCTGGATGTTCAGCCGCTGCGGCCAGCACGTCCGCGCCGCCGAGCAGTTCGAAGCGCTGGAGCAGTACGAGGCGGCCGCCAACCAGTACGAGCGTGCCGGTTTCACCGAGAAGGCGGCGCTGTTCTACGTCAGCGCCGACCGGCCGATGATCGCGGCCGGTCTGTTCGAGAAGCTGATCGAAACGCTCGACCGACAGGAGCCCGCCGCGCACCTCTCCGAAGCGGAGCGCGCCTGCCTGCTGCGCTACCACCGCTACTGCGGGGAGCTGCTGCAGAAGGGGGGGGAGCCGCAGCGCGCCGCGCCTCACTTCGAGGCGGCCCTGATGATGGAGCAGGCGGCGCAGGCGTGGCGCGAATCGGGAGAGATCGAAAAGGCAGTCGACATCCTGCTCCGCCTGCAGAAGCCGGACGAGGCGTACGCCATCCTGCAGGAGGCGGGCAAGGATCTCTCCGCCCTGTCGCCGGCCATCCAGGCGGAGATCCTGACCCGCCGGGGCAACCACGAAGAGGCGGCGGCGGTGCTGGAGAAGGCCGGAAGCCTCTACCGGGCGGCGGAGGAATGGAAGGCGGCGGGGCGGATCGACCGGGCCGCCCGGTTGTTCGAGCGGGACGGGGAGTTCATGCAGGCGGCCGACCTCTACGCCCGCTCCGGGCACTTCACCGAGGCGGGGCGGCTGTACGAGAGCGGCCGCGATCTGAAGAACGCCGCGGAGATGTACCGCCGGGCGGGGCGTGACGAGGACGCCGCGCGCATCCTGCTGCAGGGGGGCGATCCGATCGCGGCGGCCCGCATTCTCTACGAGCGCAGGGAATACGACGCCTGTATCAAGGCGCTGCAGAAGGTCGGGGCCGACTCCCGCGATCACCGCCGGGCGTCGTTCCTGCTGGGGCGGATCTTCGCCGAGCAGGGCCTGCACACCCTGGCGGCCGACAAATTCAAGGTCGCGATCGGCGGAGACGAGGTCAACAACGACACCATCCTGATGTACTACTCGCTCGGGCTGGCCCTGGAGGCGAACCTCCGGCCGCGCGAGGCGCTGCGGGCCTACCAGAAGATCCTGTCGTTCAACTACGGCTACAAGGACGTCCTGGCCCGCATGCAGGCGATCGAGACACAGCCGCTGGCGAACCTGGCGACGCGCGGGACCTCCCGCAACCTCGGGGACGAGAGCGGCTGGGGCGAGCCGGACCGTTACCTCATTGAGGAGTCGATCGGCACCGGCGTGCTCGGTGAGGTCCTCAGGGCGACCGATTGCACCCTCGGACGTAAGGTGGCGATCCGCAGGATCCGGGAGACGGCGCAGGAGGTCGGCAAGGCGGACCGCCTGCTGAAAGAGGCGGCGGCCGCGGCCCGGCTCAGCCACCCCGGCATCGTTTCGACCTACGACACCGGCGCCGACGCCGGTGGGAAGTTCATCGTCTCCGCGCTGGCCGAAGGGGAGACGCTTCGCTCACTCCTCGATCGCAGGGTCCGGTTCGAGGTGAACCGCATCGTCGACATCGGCCGGCAGATCCTGGAGGCGCTCGGCCATGCCCACGAGCGCGGGGTTCTGCATCGCAATCTCCGGCCGGAAAACGTCTTCATCACCGAAGACGATCGGGCGTCGATCGGCGACTTCGGCCTGGCCCTGCGGCTCTCCGATTTCACCGACAAGGAGCTGTCGAGTGGACGGCAGATCCGCTACACGCCGCCCGAGGCGCTGCGCCGGGAGGGTGTCGACGCCCGCTCCGACATCTATTCCTTCGGCATCATCCTGTACGAGATGGTCGTCGGGCGCCCGCCGTTCACCGGCAGCGAGATCGGCCACCAGCAGGTGCACGCGCCGGTGCCGCTGCCCGGCCCGGGTGACCGGCCGATCCCGGATTTCCTCAAGAACGTCATCCTGCGCTGTCTTGAAAAGAACCGGGCGGACCGCTACTCCGACGTCTCCGCCGTCCTGGACGAGCTGCAGATCAAGGGGGTGGTGCCGGGGATGCTGGTGGCCGGCCGTTACGAGGTGCTCGCCGAGGTGGGCCGGGGAGGGATGGGGTCGGTGTTTCGTGCCCGCGACGCCGAGATCGACGAGATGGTGGCGCTGAAGTTCCTGGGAGACGAGTTCGACCCCGGCCAGGTGGCGCGCTTTATCCAGGAGATCAAGTCGGCCCGCAGGGTCAATCACCCCAACGTCGTGCGGGTCTTCACTTTCGAGAAATGGGGTGAGCAGAGATTCATCGTCATGGAGTACATCGACGGCCTGTCGCTGGACCGCTGGATCAGCAGAACGCCGGCGCCGACCAGGCAGGATCGCGTGCGGCTGGCGGTGCAGATCGCCTCGGCGATCGATGGGGCCCACCACAACGGGATCATTCACCGCGACATCAAGCCGGAGAATATCCTGGTGACCGCTGCGGGAGACGCCAAGGTTCTCGACTTCGGGATCGCGCGGGCGGAGGCGGGAGGCAACCTGACGGCGACCGGCACCGTCGTCGGCTCGCCGATGTACATGTCGCCCGAGCAGATCCAGTCGAAGCCGCTCGATCGGCGCACTGATATCTATTCGCTCGGGGCGGTGTTCTACTTCCTTCTCACCGGGGTCGAGCCGTTCCAGGGGAAGGACGTGCAGGAGATCCTGATGAAGCACCTCAAGGGGCGGCCGCGATCGCCGCACGAGATCGATGCGTCGATCCCTCAGGACTTCTCGGCCGCCGTCCTGCGCGCCCTCGATCCCGATCCGAACCGCCGCTTCGCCACCGCCGCCGACCTCGCCGCCACCCTGACCCGCACGCAGCGCGCTTCGGTCGCCTGATCCTTCGATCGCTCCGGCCAGAACGCTCCCGTTGATCGCCAACCCTCGATCGATGGGGCCGTCCGCGCTGCCGATGAGCAGCCCCACGAACGGCCCCGAGGCCCCGCCACAGAGCACGACAACGGGAGTGCCGGCGTGTCCGGGCGGGGTCGTTGCGTCTACGGTCACCGCTTCACCGAACAGATTCCTACATCATCAAATTAGCGACCAACACGTCGATGGCGACCTGAACCGGGCGCTGCGCTGCGCAGCCGGTGATCCAGT
This sequence comes from uncultured bacterium, assembly GCA_965371335.1. Lineage (GTDB taxonomy): Bacteria > Acidobacteriota > Polarisedimenticolia > Gp22-AA2 > Gp22-AA2 > CBDUYA01. The sequence goes on from CBDUYA010000167.1 coordinate 5,632, forward strand.
CGTTTGAGTCCGGCGCCTCGCCCGGACTGCCATCGCAGCCATCCGCGCGTCGTCGGAGGTTTCTCAGCTCCCGCAATGCCATTTCGATCTCTCCAGCGAGAATGAGCTCCTCGATCTCCGCGAGCCGGTTGAGCAAGGCGCTCCGGGTGCCTCGAGGATCCGAGGCACTCCCGAAGCTACCCAGCGGAAGCGCAGAAACGACCGCTGCCACGCCGTCAGGATCACTGCCGTCGGAAATACCATCGCCATCCGAGTCCGGATCGAGCGGATCTGTTCCCAGCGCGACCTCGTCTCCATCGGAAAGGCCATCGCCGTCCGTGTCGGGGACCAGTGGATCGGTTCCCAGCGTGACCTCGTCTCCATCGGAGAGGCCATCGCCATCCGTGTCGGGGGCCAGTGGATCCGTTCCCAGCATGACCTCGTCTCCATCGGAGAGGCCATCGCCGTCCGTGTCCGCGTCGAACGGATCCGTCCCCCCTGCTATTTCGTCAACATCGGCGAGACCATCGCCATCGCTATCGGCCAGGATATCCAGCACCGGTGTCGGACCGAAAACGAGCGGCGCCCCGAACGAGTCGAAACCGAGCAGGCGATCGAATCTGATCTGGTCGCCGGCCGCCGCGAAGTCGAACGATGCTTCTCCCACCGTGTAGGTTGCCGGTCCGAACGGAGGCGTGTTAACCGTGAAGAGACCGAAACCGTTTAACCCGTTCGGGTTTATCGGATTAATGACCGGGTTCGCGGCGCTCATGTTGCAGTCGTCGGGGGCCGTCGCGGCACAAGTCGGATCGGAAGCGGGGATGATGGGGGCAATGGCGTGACCGAGCTGGTTCGTAGCCGTGCTCGTCACCAGGTCCCACTGTACCGACGACACACCCTCCGCTCCGGTGATCAGCGTGATCGTATAGATATTCCCGACACCGGGCACGTTGGGCCCGCTGATCTCGAAAGTTGCGTTGACAGGTGTTTCTCCGTTTACCGTTGCAGTGACGCTGGGAGGAACGGAGAAGACGGAGGCATCATCTACGACACCGTCGATTGTCGGGGCAAAGAACGTCGAAACCGCGCTGCCACCTGCATCAGTCACGGTGAAGGTTGCTCGACCTATTGTCATCGACTGTGGAGTGGTCGCCTCACCGGGAATGCGCCCCGCATCAAAGCTGACCATGGTGGCTCCAGCGCCCGCATTGCTGATGGTGACTCCCGCTGCAAGGGGAGTGAAGAAGATGAAGTCCGATGTGTTGCAGAGGCCGGACGCCACATTGGGTGGGGAAGGGCATTCGACCGCACTACCACCCAGGAGATTATCGCTGTCATAGGCGAGGGCCGTGGAAACGAGGGTCAAGCCCGACGAGTCGATGTTCACCACGACGTCGAGGGTGAGCACGTCACCCAGCGCGGCGGCGATGTCGGTGCCACCTGGCGTGCCCGCGCCCGTAGTGCCTGTCCACACGAGGCTAACCGTCGGTTGGGCGTGCACGGCGCCCGCCAGCAGGCACGTCGTCAGTACGAAGACCAGTCCGGTAGTGGGCCAGAAGTTTCGCATTTGCTTCCCTCCTCCTTGGTTGAGATCGTCGCCCGAGCAATCGGGAGAAAGAGCACCGTAAGCCGGGATCCGACGACCATTTGTCCCTTCATGACTACTTAGCCGTGCGAAGGGACGACTCGTTACCGACATTTCTCAAGCGAAGGGCCTGACAGATCGATTCCGCCC
>CBDUYA010000168.1:0-7327 GCA_965371335.1 uncultured bacterium
CAGATGTAGTAAAAGATGTCCCACACCCCGAACGTGAAACAGAAGAAGGCGAAGCGCTCCCAGACGGTCGCGCCGCTGAGAGCGGCGACGGCGAGGAGCATCAGCAGGGTCGCCGCCTCCCTCCCGATCTCGATCGCCGCCATCCGATCGAGGATGATGACCAGCGGAAACTCGAACCCGTCCGGGTAGTAAAGGGCCCGCAGGTAAACGACCACCGCCGACTCGAGGTAGGCCATCGTCACGGCGAAGAGCGCCAGGCGCCGGTACGGGTATTGCGTCAGCGATTCCATCGCAGAACGGTCCTCGCCCCCTTGCGCCGGATCGCCGGCACCGTCGCATCCTCAGCCGGATAGCCGACCGGGAACAGCAGATAAGCCCTCTCGTTTGGAGGCCGCCGCAGGATGCGCGCCAGAAACCGCATCGGGCTGGGGGTGTGGGTGAGGGTCACCAGCCCCATGGCATGCAGTGCGGCGATGAACAGGCCGCAGGCGATGCCGACGCTCTCCTGGACGTAGTAGTGCCGGATACGGCCGCCCGCTCCCGTCAGGCCATAGCTCTGGGCAAAGCAGACGACCAGATAGGGGGCGATCTCGAGGAACGGTTTCTGCCAGTCGGTACCGAGCGGATGCAGCGCCCTCCGCCACTCCGGGCCTATCCGCCCTCCCAGGTAGTTGCGCCGCTCGTCCTCTTCGGCCGCCAGGCGGATCTCACGCTTGATCGACGGCCGGTCGACCGCCACCCAGGTCCAGGGCTGCTTGTGGGCGCCTGATGGCGCGGTGCAGGCGGTGCGGACCGCCGCCTCGATGCAGGCCCGCGGCACCGGATCGTCCGCAAAGAACCGCACGCTGCGCCGCCGATTCATGAGATCGTAGAATGCTTCGGCGCGGCGCAGCATCTCCGTTGCGCTCAAGCGCTCGAAGCGCAACGGAACGTGTCGGCTCTTCGGTCGTTTCGGCATCGGGCGGGGTCGATTGTAACCCGCACCTCGCCCCCGGCGAAGGGGGCCACGGAAGGAGAACCGGATGAACCCGATCACTGTGAGAACGCTGAGCGGGGCGGCAATCGCCCTCGCAATCGCCTGCAGTGCACCCGAGACCTACCGCGATCTGGAGGATCTGAAACAGCTCGACGGCTTCCTCAAGGTGCTCGAGCGGGGGGAGATCGCCGCGGTCGACGAGCCGGTCTTCGTGCCGGCCGCTGAGGCCGACATCGCCGACGCGGCGTGGGTCATCGGCGTCTACAACGGGGGCACCGCGAAGGCCTACTCGATCAATCTTCTCAACGAGCATGAGGTGGTGAACGACGACCTCGACGGGGCGCCGATCGCCACCACCTGGTGACCGCTCGCCAACACGGCTGTCGTGTACAGCCGCGACGTGGCGGGCCAGGTGAGGAATTTCGAAGCGTCCGGGTCCCTCTACCACAGCGCCCTCGTCATGCAGGACAGCGCCTCCGATTCGTACTGGGCGGTGATCTCCTCCGCAGCGATCGGCGGCCCCGATCAAGGCACGACACTGGAGCAGTTGCCGATCTCCGCAAAAATGCCCTGGGGCGAGTGGAAGGCCCTCCACCCCGGCACCGTGATCCTGTCGGTCGACGGCGTCGAGGACGTCGACAGCAACCCGTACGAGAGCTACTTCAACTCCGACGACACCTTCAAGGGGATGCAAGCCGCCGATACCCGCCTTCCCAACAAGGCGCCGGTGTTCGCCTTCCATATCGACGACCGGCCGTACGTGGTCCCGCATACCGCCATCGAGAGCGGCTGGACCGGCACAGTCGCGGGGGTGCCGATCTACCTGCACCGGCCGGAAGGGAGCTCCATTTACCGCTCCACCGTCGCCCTGCGGGTCGGCCCTAGCGGGGCGCCGCCGCGCGTCGCTCCGGAGACCGGCATCGTCGACCCCGGCTCGGCGACCCCGCTGGCAGGGCTCGACACCTTCTGGCATATCTGGAGCACCTACAACCCGGAAACCGAGGTTCTGGGAGCGGACGGTGGCTCGTAACCATTCTCCCGGCGCCGGCAAATCAGTCACCGAGGACCCGGCAGTTCGTATCCCGCTCGGGAGCCCGAGGTGATTTGATGACTTCTTCCCCCAGGAGTTCAAGCCTCCACAGGCTGCCGAGCGGAGAGTTGCCGGGCCCTTCCGCAAGCCGTGGTCTGGGGTGTGGAATCGGGCTGCGCCGCGAGCATTATCAGTTCGTGCTCGACGAGCGGCCGGCCATCCCCTGGTTCGAGGTCGTCACCGAGAACTTCATGATGCCGGGTGGACGGCCGCGCCACGTGCTGGAGTCGGTGCGGGCCGACTACCCGATCGGCCTGCATGGCGTATCGCTGTCGATCGGTTCGGCCGAGCCTCTCGATCCCGTCTATATGAAGCGCCTCGTCGAACTGGTCGGGCGCATCGAGCCGCTGTTCGTCTCGGACCACCTCTGCTGGACGTCGCTCGGCGGGCACAACAGCCACGATCTGCTGCCGCTGCCGTTCACCGACGAGGCGGCGCGGAACGCGGCGGCGAAGATCCGCCAGGTGCAGGACCGCCTCGGTCGCCGTATCTTGATCGAGAACGTCTCGACCTATCTCCGCTTTCGCCCCGCCGCGATGACCGAATGGGACTTCCTGACCGCGGTCGCCGAGCAGGCCGATTGCGGCATCCTGCTCGACATCAACAACATCTACGTCAACTCCCGCAACCACGGCTTCGATCCCGACCACTACCTGGCGGGCGTGCCGGCGGGGCGCGTCGCGCAGTTTCATCTGGCCGGACACGCGGATCACGGCGACGTCGTCATCGACACGCACGACCATCCGGTTGCCGATCCGGTCTGGTCGCTGTTCCGGGCCGCGGTGCGGCGGTTCGGCCCGGTGCCGGCGCTGATCGAGCGTGACGCAAGGATCCCCGACTTCGGCGTCCTGCAGGGCGAGGCCCGGCAGGCGCAGTGCCTGATGGATGAAAATCATGAGCGGCGCATTGCCTGAACTTCTCACCGGCTCCCTGCGCGACCTGCAGTCGCGCTTCCTGCGCGATCTGGCGGAGCGCGACGGCCGTGCCTCCAACCGGCGCGCGGCGCTGTTCGAGGCGCCACCGAGCGGCTCGATCGAGGATCGCTGGACGATCTATCGGAGCGGCTACGTGACGCGCATCGCCGAGGCGCTGGAAAACGACTTCCGGGCGGTGCGGCGCATCCTGGGGGAAGGGGCGTTTCTGGCGCTGGCAGAGCGTTATGTCGCCGCGGCCCCCCCCTCCTCGTTCGATCTCGGCGTGGTGGGCGATCGACTGGCCGGGTTTCTCGCGGGCGACCGACTGGCCGGCAAGCTGCCGTTCCTGCCCGACCTGGCCCGTCTCGAGTCGGTCCAGGCCAGGGCGTTCGTGGCGCTCGACTCGGTCCCGCTCGAGTGGGGCGATCTGGCGCGCCGCGGCCCCGAGGCGGCGGCCGACACCACGATTCAGCTGCGCCCCGGAACGGCGCTAATTCGCTCCGACTGGCCGATCGACGATATCCAGGCCTGCCGCGACCTGCCCGACGACCAGGTGTCGATCCCGCTGCAGGGCCGTCCCGTCACGCTGCTGGTCTACCGGCGCGCCTTCGACGTCCGGACCCGGAGCATCGATCACGACGAGACGCGGCTCATCGAGACGTTCGAGCGGGGAGCGACGATCGCCTCGCTCCCTGACGCCCTGCAGTGCGACGACGACCCGACCATGCTGAACCGCTTTCTCGACCTCTTTCGCCGCCTCGTCGGCGAAGGGATTTTTCTGACCACCGGGGCGCCGCGCGACGCGGCCGCCCCCCAACGAAAGGAGTCACCATGAAGAGCCTCAAGTCCCGTGTCCTGCTCGTCGCCTCCCTGGCGGGCGTCCTCGCGCTTCCGACCATCGGCATGGCGCAAGGAGACAAGAAGGAAAACAGCAAGGAGATCGTCCATTGTTACGGCGTGAACAAGTGCAAGGGCGTCGGCGACTGCGGCGGCAAGGGGCACTCCTGCGCCGGGCAGAACTCCTGCAAGCAGGCGGGATACATCGATATGGAGAAAGACCTCTGCCTGAAGATCGACGGCGGACGCCTGACCGCTCAGGTGAAGAAGTAGAAAGAACAGCTCTGATCGCGCCGGCGCGGGCAACGTCCCGCGCCGGCGCCTGCATGGAGGGAGCAATGAGATCGACACGTTCTCCAATACATCACGGCGCCGCGCTTCTCGCCGTCCTGCTCGGCGCCGTCATCGCGACGCCGGCGGCTCCGGCCGCATCGGCCGCCGGGCTCAACATCGATCAGGATCACTCGACCGTCGGCTTTTCGGTCCGGCATCTGTTCACCAGGGTCAACGGCCAGTTCAATCAGTTCGAGGGAACGATCGAGTTCGACGAGAAGTCCCTCGCCCGGTCGAAAGTCAACATCGTGATCCAGGCCGCCAGCATCGACACCAATGTCGAGGCGCGCGACAAGGATCTGCGCAGCGACAGGTTTTTCGACGCGGAGCAGTTTCCCACCCTGACATTCACCAGCACCTCGGTGACGGCCGCCTTGGAGACGAAGTTCAAGGTGAAGGGGTTTCTCACCATGCACGGCGTTAAGAAGGAGGTCGTGCTCGATGCCGAATTCCTCGGCAAGGGGAACGATCCCTGGGGGAATCTGCGTTACGGGTTTCACGCCTCGACCGTGGTCAATCGCAAGGACTTCGGCATGAAGTGGAACGAAGCCCTGGAGGCCGGCGGCATGCTCGTCGGCGACGAGGTGACCATCACCCTCGACCTGGAAGCAGTGCCGGCCGACGACTAGCGGCCGGCACCCCGCTCCTGCCCCTCCGCTTTCCACTTCTGCCCGCCGCACCAGGCCTCTCCTCTCCCCCCTCGATCGACCTGGAGGAAACACCCGACAGGAAAGGCTCCCGGGTAACCGGCTGACCTCCGCCGGTGAATGGAATAAGATGAACGGGTGAAGAATGATGAACAGTCCGACGCGTTCCCGGAACTGATGATCCGTTACCAGGCAGGAGACCAGTCCGCGTTCGACGAGATCTACCGACTGACCGTCGGTAGCCTCGAAAGCTATCTCGGACGCTGGGCCCGCTCGACGGCGCGCGACGATCTGGTGCAGGAGACGTACCTGCAGGTGCATCGCGCCCGGCGCACCTACCGGCCGGAGCTGCCGTTCCGCCCCTGGCTGTACGCCATCGCCCGGCACGTGGCGCTGTGGGCGCAGCGCACGCGCCGGCGGCGCTGGTCCCGGGAGATCGGCGTCGAGGTGTATCCGGAAGAGACGACCGCGGAGCCACAGCCCGACGTTCTGATGCGACGGCGCCTCGAGGAGGCGATCGCCCGGCTGCCGGCCAATCAGCAGGAGGTCGTATGGCTGGCGCAGGTCGAGGGCATGAGTTCCGCCGAAATATCACGGGTGATCGGCGTGACCCCCGGCGCGATCAAGGTGCGTCTGCATCGCGCCAATATGAAGCTGCGCTCCTGGCTCGCGTCGATCGCTCCCGGCGACGGCATGAAGGAGGAAGGCGTTGATTGAAGGATCGAGTTCCGAACTCACCGGCGCCCGCCGCCTTCCCCCGAAGGCGCTGCGCGAGGCGATACGTCGCGATACGCGACCGGTCCAGCCGCTTCTGCCACCGGCCGCCCGCATGGCGATCGCTCTGCTGGTGGCGTTCGGCGCGGCGGCCATCCTGATCTCTCTGGCGGGCCTGCGACCCGATCGCGACATGCTCGATCCGCGCCTCCTCTGGACCCCCGCCGTCGTGCGCGTGCTGGCCGGGGTCGTGCTCATTCTTCTGGCGTTGCGCGAAGGGGTGCCGGGATCGGGCTCGCCCGGCGTGCTGCGCTACGGCTCGCTGCTCGGGGTGCCGATCCTGCTGACGCTGCTGACCGAATGGGTGGCGCTGCGGGCCGGCGGCACGACGATGCCCGGGCTCTGGACGCAGACGAACGGCGCCCTCGGCTGCTATCCGCGCGAGGTGCTCCTGACGATCCCGGCGCTCTTCGCGATCGCCTGGCTGCTCGCTCGCGCCTATCCGTTACGACCGGTCTTCGCCGCCACCGCCGGCGCCAGCGGAGCGGGGCTGGTGGCCGACGCCGTTTTGCATCTCACCTGCCCGGTCACGAGCCTGAGCCACACGATGCTGGTCCATGGCGGCGCCGTCGTCAGCGTCGCCGGTGCGGCGGCACTGGTCGGATGGCTGGCGGCCCGGCAACGCTTCGCCGGCAAGTAGGAATCTGTCCGCTCACGATCCCGGCGCGCTCTCCACTCCGTCTCCCGCCGCCAGCATCTCGATGCGTTGCTGCGCGTCGGTGACCAGCGGGCGCAGATCCGCATCGCAATCCCGCCACAGCGCCACGAAACGCCGGTAGTGTTTGATGGCCTGCTCTCGATTCTCCAGCCGTTCATGAATCCTGCCGCTGCGCAGGTGGGCGGGGGCCAGGAACACCAGGTCGTGGGTCGAAATGGAAGGGAACGACCCGAACCAGTTGAGCGCCTCCTCATACCGCCCCAGCGTGGCGGCAAGCTCCGCGCGCAGAAACCGATCGAGCGTCTGGGAATAGAACGGGGATGACATGTTGTACTGGTACGGCTGCTCCATCCTCGCCTCCTTCACCAGTGCCAGACGCGCCGGCGGGTCGAGCCGGCCGGTCGGATCGCGGGCCTCGATGCCGAGCGCCAGCGCCCGTTCGATCGGTCCCGCTGTCGGCGACGGGTCGAGATTGCGCAACGTCACGGCGTACTGCAGGGCCTGCTCCCCCTCGCCGAGGCGGGTGTCGATCATACCGAGGAGATAGAGACGCAGGTGGCGATGGATGCCGTTGTGAACATTCATGTAGATCGACGGGGTGGCATTCGGCCGCACGGCCGTTGCGTCGAACGCATCGAGCTCGGCCCGCACCGCCTCGAGCTCCTGGCGTGACGGCTGCAGAAACGGGAGGATCGCGAACCAGCCTCGGTAAAAGAGCGCCTCGGCGGGATTGAGCCCGGCGCTGCGGTCGAGAAACCGGTGCGCCTCGGAGAGGCGGCCGCGCGCCGCCTCGAGAAGAGCCGACACGATCAGCCCCTGGGCGCGCGTCTCCGAGGAACGTTGCGGCACCGTGAGCATCCTCACGAGGCTTCCCGCGCCCGCCAGATTGTGGGTGTAGATGGCAGCGTTCTGGGCGGCGAGCAGCAGCGGGACGTCGCCGGCGCGGCCGATCTCCGGCACCAGGTGATCCGGCACGCCCTCCGCCCCGGCCGCGAACAGACGAAGCGCCTCCGCCTCGAGCGCTCGGTCGCCGTCCGGATTGAGCTCGATCAGGCGGCGGGCGAGATCGTCCAGGTCATCGAGGCGTCCCTCCGCCGC
>CBDUYA010000169.1:0-7317 GCA_965371335.1 uncultured bacterium
CCGTAGAGAGCTGCACACCCTGCAGGATAACGACATCACCTTCAGGGTGATCGGGAGGATGGAGGAGCTCAGTCCGGCGGTGCGCCGCGAGCTGTCGGATGGGATTCGGGCGACGTCGGGCAATAGCGGCATGCAGTTCAACATCGCCCTCTCTTACGGCGGCCGGGCGGAAATCGTCGATGCCTGCAACCGCATCCTGCGCGATCGCGGGGAAACCGGCGCGACGGGAGATATCGATGAGAGCGAGTTCGCCCGTCATCTCTACACCGCCGGCCAGCCGGATCCCGATCTCCTCATCCGGACCTCGGGGGAACTCCGGATCAGCAACTTCCTTCTCTGGCAGATCGCCTATGCCGAGATCTGGGTCACCGACACCCTGTGGCCCGAATTCCGCCGCAAGGAGCTGTTGCGGGCCATCGTCGACTATCAGAAGCGCAACCGTCGCTACGGCAGGGTGAAGGAGTCGGCGGAGCCGGTGGGGCTCTCTCCCGGGCGGGCCCGTACGTAGGCCCGGCCGGCACCAGCATGAGACGGGTCCTCTCCGCGGTCGTCTTTCTCCCGATTTTCTGGGTCATCGTCAAGAAGTTCGGTCACGTTTCCTTTGACCTGCTGATCGCGGTGGCCGCCGGCGTGGCGCTGTTCGAAATGTACCGGCTGGCGGAGGCCCGCGGCCAGCGTTGTCACCGTCTGATCGGCGGCCTGGTCATGCTGCTGTTCCTCGCCGCCTTCATCAGTCCGGCGATCGCGATCGAGTATGCCCTCCTCGCCGGCCTGTTCTTCATCCCTCTCGCCACCCTCAGGCGAGGAGGGGAGTGGGGGCGGGCCCTGGCCGACATCGCGGCGACCCTCTTCGGGGCAACCTTCATCGGGTTGCTGTTCGGGTACCTCATCGGCCTGCGCCTGCTGAACGATCTCCCGAAAGGGGAGGAGACCGGCAGCGATCTCGTGTTTCTGCTGTTCTTCGTCGTCTGGATGGCCGATACCGCCGCCTATTACACCGGCTCGACGATCGGCCGCACCCCTCTGGCGCCCCAGGTCAGTCCCAGGAAGACGGTTGAGGGGGCGATCGGCGGGGTGGTGGGAGCGCTCGCCGCGATCTTCGTGGCGCGGGCGTGGTTCATGCACTGGCTTTCCCTGCCCGATTGTCTCATCCTCGGGCTCCTGCTCGGGGTGATCGGCATCTTCGGTGACCTGGTCGAGTCGATGCTGAAGCGGGGTGCGGGCGTCAAGGACAGTGCTTCGGTGGTGCCGGGGCACGGCGGGATACTCGATCGAGTCGATTCGGTGCTGTACGCGGCGCCCGTCCTCTACTACTATTATATTCTTGCCATGAGGAGTCTTTAGAGTGAGGCAGGGGGCCAGAAAACGGATCGCCATTCTCGGATCGACCGGTTCGGTCGGAGTTCAGGCGCTCGATCTCATCGCCCGGTTCCCTGAGCGATTCGAGGTCGTCGCTCTCGCGGCCGGCCGGAACAGCGACCTTCTGGCCCGTCAGATTCGGGAGCACCATCCCCGGCTGGTTGCCATCGGGGACGAGAGGAAACGCCAGGATCTGGCGCCGGCGGCGCGCCAGGCGGGGGCCGAGGTGCTGGCCGGGCCCGCGGGCGTCGATGCGGTTGCCATCCACGCCGAAGCCGACATTGTCCTTTCGGCGATCGTCGGGGCGGCCGGTCTGCGGCCGACCCAGCATGCTCTGGGAGCCGGACGCTCTGTGGCGCTCGCCAACAAGGAAAGTCTCGTCATGGCCGGGTCGCTGATGCGGCGCACGGCGGAACAGGCGGGAGCGGAGTTGATCCCGGTCGACAGCGAGCACTCCGCCCTGCACCAGTGCCTGCGCGGAGAATCGTTCGATGAAGTCCGGCGTCTCATCCTGACCGCTTCGGGAGGTCCGTTTCGGACCACGCCGCTGCAGGAGCTCTCCCGGGTCACGCCGGAGCAGGCGTTGAACCATCCGGTCTGGGACATGGGCCGGAAGATCAGCATTGACAGTGCCACGCTGATGAACAAGGGGCTGGAGGTCATCGAGGCGCACTGGCTGTTCGGGGTGCCGCCGGAGCGCATCGACGTCGTGCTGCATCCGCAGAGCTACGTCCACTCGATGGTGGAAATGATCGATGGCGCGATCATCTGCCAGATGGGGATGCCCGACATGCGCGGGCCGATCCAGTACGCGCTCGACTATCCGCGCCGGTTCGCCGGCCCGGTGCCCGCGCTGGACATCGGCGCGAAGGGGACACTCGATTTCGCCGAGGTCGACCGGGAACGGTTTCCCGGGCTCGACCTGGCCTATGCGGCGCTGGCGGCCGGTGGAACCGCCCCGGCGGCGCTCAATGGCGCGAACGAAGTTGCGGTCGAGGCATTTCTGGACGGCAGGATCGGCTTTCTCGGGATCCCACGCCTGGTCAAGGAGGTCCTGGAGGGTCATCGGCCGCAGAAGGTCGATACAATTGAGGATGTCATGGAGTCCGACCGCTGGTCGCGGCGGGCGGCCGAGGAGATTCTTTCAATGCGGGTGTTTTCATGAGCTGGCTGTGGGAGGGTGCCCTTCCCTTCCTCATCGTCCTGGGCACGGTCGTGGTGTTTCACGAGTTCGGTCACTTCCTTGCCGCCAAAGCGTTCGGGATCACGGTCGAGATCTTCTCGGTCGGATTTGGACCGAAGATCGCCGGCTTCAATTACCGCGGCACCGAGTACCGCGTGGCATGGATACCACTCGGTGGCTACGTCAAGCTGAAGGGTGAGGCCGGGGCCGCCGAGGATGGCAGCCCGCCGGAGCCGGACGAGCTGATGGCCCATCCCCGCTGGCAGAGGTTCATCGTGTTCGTGATGGGGGCGGTGTTCAACCTGATCACGGCAGTCGGCCTGACCACTGTCATCCTGATGATGGGCGTGCAGGAGTACGCGTATCTGAAAGAGGCGCCGGTAGTAGGACATATCAACGAGGAAGGACCGGCTGTGGCGGCCGGCATCGAGCCGGGTGACCTGATCCTCAGCTTCGGCGGTGTCGAGGTTCCGACCTGGAAGGATCTTCAGATTGAGATGATGCTCAGTCCCCGGCAGACCAGGGAAGTCGTCCTGGAGCGCGAGGGGAAGCGGGTGGTCACCCAGCTCGCGATCGAGGCTGACGCCCGCGACATCGGACGCCCGGGTATCTATCCCCGGACCGACGGGGTGGCGGTCGGCAACCTGCAGGAAGGATGGCCCGCCGAGGAGGCGGGGCTGCGTCAGGGGGATCGACTGGTGGCCATTGACGGCATGCCGATGCCGACCGTCGATCGCCTGGTGCAGACGATCCAGGCCTCGCCCGACAAGCCGCTGGTGTTCAGCGTGGAAAGGGAAGGGGAGGCGCTCGATCTGACGATCGTGCCGCGCGATGACGGCGGCCTGGGACGCACCGGTTTCGCGCCCGTGCCGCTGATGCCCACGGTCACCCGCTCGTTCCCGTTCTTCGCGGCCCTGCAGCAAAGCGTTCTCCAGAACGCAGAGAACGTCGGACTGATCTTTACGACCTTCAAGAAGCTGATCCGGAGGGAGCTGTCCTTCAAGGCGTTCTCCGGCCCGGTTGACCTCGTCCGCTTCTCCGGGCAGGCCGCCCAGGAAGGGCTCATCCCGTTCCTGGGCCTGATGGCGTTCGTCAGCCTGAACCTCGGCATCATCAATCTGTTCCCGATTCCACCCCTTGACGGCGGGCACCTCTTCACCATCACGATCGAAGGGGTCATCCGCCGCGAACTGTCGGTGCAGTTGAAGGAGCGGGTGATGCAGGCCGGACTGATCCTGCTGCTGCTGTTCATGGGAACCATCATCTATTTCGATATCAGCAAGAACTTCTTCAATTGAGAGCGGGACCTATCTAGCCACCGACCGAGGAGTGTCCTTGAGCGCCAGACCGGCAAATCACAAGGTGTTGTTCTCTCCCGGACCGACCGAAGTCGCTGCCGATATCCTGCAGCAGATGGCCCGTCCGGTCATCGGGCATCGCGGGCCCGAGATGAAGGAACTGGTGGAAGATCTCGTGCCGCGCGCGCGTGCGCTGTTCGCAACCGCCGCGAACGATGTGTTCTTCACCGCCTGCTCGGGGACCGGCCTGCACGAAGCGGCGATTCGTAACTGCGTCGGCCGCCGTGTTCTGGTGCCGGTCTGCGGGGCCTTCTCCGACCGCTTCTATCAAGTCGCTGTCGCCTGCGGGGTGGAGGCCGATTCGCTGCCGGTCGACTGGGGGAAAGCGGTCAGCCCCGGAGCGGTGGAGGAGCGGCTTGCCACTGGACGATACGATGCGGTGGCACTGGTCCACAACGAGACCTCGACCGGGGTGACCAATCCGCTCGCCGGGATCGCCCGGGTGGTGCACCGGCACGACGACGTCCTGCTGCTGGTCGATTGCGTTTCTTCTTTGGCCGGCATCCCGGTCGAGGTCGATCGTAACGGGATCGATGTCGCCCTGGCGTCGGTGCAGAAATGTCTCGCTCTGCCTCCCGGGTTCTCCCTCTGCGCCGTGACGACGAGGGCGCTGGAGCGCTCGCGAGCCATGACCGGCAAGGGCTACTACTTCGACTTCATCCGGCTGAAGGCCGCCTACGATCGCCATCTGCCGCTCGCCACCCCTTCCATCAGCCACATGTTCGCTCTGCAGGCCCAGCTGGTGCGCATGGAGGCCGAGGGCTACGAGGCTCGCTTCGCGCGTCACACCGCCATGGCAGAGTGCGCGCGCGCCTGGGCGGAGCAGCGGTTTGCGCTGTACGCCGAGCCGGGCTCGCGATCGGACACCGTCACCTGCGTCCGCAACAGCCGCGGCATCAAGGTGGCCGACCTGGTCACGGCGGTTGGGGCGCGCGGCTACGCGCTCAGCAACGGCTACGGAAAACTACAGGAAGAGACCTTCCGCATCGGACACATGGGGGAGCATTCGGTCGCCGGCCTGGAGGCGTTCCTGACCGTCGTCGATGAAGAGCTGGCAAGGATGGCGTCATGAAGGTTCTGATCGCCGACAAGGTCTCTCCAACCTGCGCCGAGTCGCTGCGCGCAGCGGGTTGCGAAGCGGAGCACCGCACCGGGATGAGCCATGACGATCTGCTGCGGGCGGTGTCGCACGTTGCGGGCATCGTGGTGCGTTCTGACACGCAGATCACCGAAGAGGTGATGGCGGCCGCGCCGCATCTCCGCGTGGTGGCGCGCGCGGGGGCCGGCGTCGACAACATCGACGTCGCGGCCGCGACGCGACGCGGCATCGTGGTCATGAACGCCCCGGGAGAGAACACCATTTCCGCCGCCGAGCACACCATGTCGATGATGCTCTCTCTCGCCCGCAGGATTCCGCAGGCCGATCGCTCGATGCGCTCCGGCAAGTGGGAGCGGGGCAGGTTCATGGGCGTCGAGCTGTTCGGCAAGACGCTCGGCATTCTCGGGGTCGGCAAGGTCGGCCGCGAGGTTGCCGCCAGGGCCCGCGCCTTTGGCCTGGAGGTGCTCGGCTACGATCCGGTGCTGTCCGAGCAGGTTGCCTCCCGGGTGGGCGTGCGGCTGGTGACCACGGAAGAGATTTTCGCCAAAGCCGATTTCATCACCCTGCACCTGCCGCTCACCGAGTCGACGCGGCACATGATCGGCCGGGAGCAACTGGCGCGCTGCCGCCGCGGTGTCCGCATCATCAACGTGGCGCGCGGTGGGATCATCGACGAGTCGGCGCTTTGCGAGGCGTTACGGAGCGGCCGGGTTGGCGGCGCGGCCCTCGATGTGTTCGAATCGGAGCCGCCGACCGGCAGTCCTCTGCTCGAGCTCGACACGGTCGTCGTGACCCCTCACCTTGGCGCCTCCACCCGGGAGGCTCAGGAGAAGGTCGCAACGCGTATCGCCGCACAGGTGGCGGCGTATCTGAAGGAAGGGATGGTCGTCAACGCGGTCAATATGGAAGGGGTCGATCCGGGCATCATGCCGGCGATTCAGCCGTATCGCGTGCTCTGCGAACGCCTGGGCGGGCTGCTCTCCTCACTCGGCGGCGCGCCGGTGTCGGAGGTCGTTCTGGAATACTCCGGAGCGGTTCTCGAGTTTCCGACCACACCGTTGACGGCGTCCTTTCTCAAAGGCCTCCTGCAAGGGAAACTCTCCGATCCGGTCAATGCCGTCAACGCCTCGATCCTTGCCAGGGAAGCGGGGATCAAGGTGCAGGAGACCCGCTCCGAGGATGCGGATGACTTCGCGGCGCTGATCCGCGCAAGTCTGAAGGGTGGCTCGGGAACGCGCTCGGTGGCGGGCACTCTGTTCGGCAAGCGCGACCCCCGCCTGGTGCGGATCGACGAGTTCCAGCTCGATGCCATCCCGGAGGGAGCGATGCTGATCGTGAGCAACGATGATCGCCCCGGAATGGTCGGCCTCATCGGGTCGGTCCTCGGCGAGGCAAAAGTCAACATCGCCTATATGTCCCTCGGGAGGGATCGCTCGGGCGGACGGGCCGTTGCGGTTCTCAATCTCGATTCCCCCCTGCCTCTATCGCTCCGTCAGGCGATCGCCGCCATCGATGGTGTGCTCTGGGTGGAGCACGTGAACCTGTAGGTCCCAGCCTCCATCACGTCCCCCGGCGGACAAGGCCGCCCCGGCCCGTCCGGCCGCGGTCGCCCCGCTGCGGTTGATCGACCCGCGCCCGGCCCGCGGAGCATCCTTCCTGGATCCGTCTAGTTCTCTGTAATCAACGATTTGCGCGCGTTCAGGCAACGGCGCGCACCCAGACGGCCTGCCTGGCATCCCTCCTGCAGTTCTCCATCCCGTCGCGGCTCCGGAGCGGGCCGCATTGAACCGGTGAAGAACTTGGGGGAGTTACGGGGTGGATCTTAACAACCGATCGGCTCTCCAACCAGTCGGTCCACCCCTTTGCTCGGCGCGGGTGGGGGATCCGGTGATCCCCCCTCCCCCAAGATTCACCGATCTCTTAAACGGATGCAGGTTCCAGCGCAGGAGGGAACATGAGGCGACAAGTGTGGCGGATCGTGGGAGCTTTTCTCGTCTTGAGTCTGGTGGGGCTTATCGGAGCGCCGCCGATGCATGCGGCGGACAGAGACGACGGCGGCAGGATCAACATCAACTCTGCGGACGTCGAGGAACTGACCGACCTGCCCGGGATCGGGCCGGCGTACGCGAAGCGCATCGTCGAGTACCGGAAGGAGTTTGGTCCGTTCAAGAAGATCGAGGATCTGCTGAACGTGCGCGGCATCGGCGATCGGACCTTCGAGAAGATCCGGGACCGGATCACGATCAAGGAGAAGTGATCGCATCCGGCCGGGGCGCGGGAGGCTTCTCGCTCGCCGAGGTGCTGGTCGTCCTCGCCCT
>CBDUYA010000170.1:0-7308 GCA_965371335.1 uncultured bacterium
CAGCCGCCGATCAGCCCGGGAATGCTGCGGGTCGCCGATCTGACTCGCGGGGACCAGGAAAAACGCAGCCGCGAGGATCGTGAACGCCAGGAGATCCTCGATTTTTATACCGCGGCCAGCGAGGGGAAGCCGCTGGAACTGCTGGGGCTGCAGGAAGGCGCGGAGCTCGAGCAGATCCGCTCCGCCTATCAGGCGCGCAAGGAGCAATTCGACCCGAGTCGTTTTCTCAAGACGGTCCAGTCGGCCCACCGTGAGCAACTGCAGATCATCGAGGCGCGCCTCCTCGAGGCGTACCTGGCGCTGCGTTCCCTGCCGCTCGAATCGATCCGCGCCGGCCAGACGGAGCATCAGGTCGAACAACTGAGCATAGACGGCGTGGCCGGCGTGCGCCGGGAGCTCACCAGGAGCGCCAAGCAATCGGAGGCGGATGAACGCGCGCGGGTGGCGGAGCAGTTCGCCGGCAAAGCCCGGGACTACTGGAAGCTGGGCGATATGTTCAACTGCATCCGTTACTGCGAGTTCGCCATGCAGCAAAGCGATCAGGACGCCGCCACTTCGAGCCTGATGGGGCAGGCGCTTGCTCGCAACCCCGATTACCGCTGGCAGAAGCGCGCCGAGGCGGCCCTCACGAGGGCAACGGAAATCGATCCTTATGCCCCCGATCACTGGATCATCCTCGGGGAGTTCTACGTCTCGCACGGCCTCAATTCCAAGGCGCGCAAGCAATTCGACAAGGCGCTGGAAATCTCCCCCTCCCATCCCAGGGCGAACGAAGCGCTGGCGAAGCTCGGCCCATCCCGGCGCTGAGCCCCACCCCCGCTCTCCCCACCGTCAATAAACCGCTGAAGACAATTGACTTTCGAGGGGTGCATGGTATAATCCGCGCCACTTCGGGATCCGTGCACCATGTACATAAGAACAAAGGAGATCGGCTCGGGAGGGCTGACCGTCGATCGACGGTTCAACTACGACATGCCCGCTCCTCCCCAAGGGGTCGAGGCACTGTCGATCGGTGAGGTCCATATCGCCGGCACCTTGAGCAAGACCGGCGAGGGAATCGATTTCCAGGGCGATATCGAGACCGTTGCCACCCCGGCATGCAGCCGTTGCCTCGAACCGTATCCGCTGCCGATGGCACTTCATTTCCGGCTGCTCTACACGCTGGAGTCCGATACAGCCGCGAGGGGAGAGCGGCGGATCGATGAAGAGAGCATCACGCGCGCGCGATACGACGGTGCGCGCATCAGCCTGGGAGAGCTTCTCGAGGAACAGGTCTATCTCGGCCTGCCTCTCAAGCCGCTCTGCCGGACGGACTGCATGGGATTGTGCACCCGCTGCGGAAGGAACCTCAACGTCGCCGCGTGTGATTGCCCGGAGACTCAGGACGGAACGCGGACCGAGGATCCACGCCTCCTGAAACTTAAGACACTCCTCTAGCCCCGAACAGGAAACCAGACCGATGCCGAATCCGAAACGCCGACATTCCCGTGCGCGACGCGATAAGAGACGCGCCCACGATGCCCTCACCGCCCCCGTGCTGTCGAAATGCCCGAACTGCGAGGAGGCCAAGCTTCCTCACCGTGTCTGCCCCCACTGCGGGTACTACAAGGGGCGAGAGGTCATCGACGTCGGGGAGGGCTAGTCCCCACGATGTTCGGGGGGGGGGGGGCGCCATCCCGGGCCGCCCAGAGCGGGAGGGGCGAGGTATGGAGAAGCCGATAGCGATCGACGCCATGGGGGGGGACTTCGCTCCCGCCAGCCCCGTCGCGGGCGCGGTCGAGGCCGCCAGAGAATTTTCCGTCCCGGTGCTGCTGGTCGGCCGCCGGAACGAGATTGAGGCGGAGCTCGGCCGTCAGCGTAGCACCTCCGGTTTGTCGATCGACATCGTCAACGCGACGGAGGTCGTCAGCATGGCGGAGTCACCAGTCACCGCTTTCCGCCGGAAGAAAGATTCCTCCATCCGTATCGGCGCAACCCTCATCCGTGACGGGCGGGCCCAGGCTCTGGTGACCGCCGGCAACACCGGGGCGGCCATGACCACGGTGAAGATGATCTGCGGCGTGCTGGAGGGTGTGGAGCGGCCGGCGCTGTGCGCCGTCGTGCCGAACCTGCGGGGGCCTTCGGTGTGGCTCGACGTCGGCGCCAATATCGGCTGCCGGCCCGAACACCTCGCCCAGTTCGCCATCATGGGCCATTTGTACGCCCAGGAAGCCCTCGGGGTGAGAAACCCCCGCGTCGGTCTGATGAGCATCGGCGAAGAGGACACTAAGGGCAACGAGATCACGCGTGAAGCATTCCGGCGGCTGAAGGACACCCCCCTCAATTTCATCGGCAACGTCGAGGGGCGGGATATCTTCAACGGCCAGGCGGACGTCGTCGTCTGCGACGGATTCATCGGCAACGTGTCCCTCAAGGCGGTGGAAAGCTCGGCCGAGGCCCTGCTCCATTTCATGAAGGAAGAAATCAGCAAATCGTTCCTCGCCAAGCTGGGGTATATTCTCGCTCGCTCGGCCTTCCGTAACTTCCGCAAGAAGGTTGATTACGCGGAATACGGCGGGGTGCCGCTGCTCGGCGTCCGGGGAACGGCGATTATCTGCCACGGCGGGTCTTCACCTCGCGCCATCAAGAACGCCGTACGGGTCGCGCTTGATTTCAACCGTCACCATGTCAACGATCGTATCCACGACGAGGTCCTGAGGATGACGCCGCGAAACAACCGCCTTCCGGTGTCCCGGGGGACCTCCGGTGCGGTGGGAGAAGCCGGATGAGCGACAGCCGCCGCAGTGCCGTGATCCGGGGAACCGGCTCATCTCTGCCGGAGAAGGTTCTTACCAACGAGGACCTGGAGCGCATGGTCGAGACAACAAGCGATTGGATCATGAGTCGCACCGGCATTCGTGAACGCCGTATCGCCCGGCAGGACGAGTTCATGTCGACGTTCGCCACCAGCGCCGCCGAGGCGGCGCTGCGCTCGGCCGGTCTTCAGGGCAGTGATCTCGACCTCATCATCTGCGCGACGGTGACCCCCGACTCTCCTCTTCCCGCGACCGCCTGTATCGTACAGAACAACCTTGGAGCGGCCGACGCCGCCGCGTTCGATATGTCGGCCGGGTGCTCCGGCTTCATCTACGGACTGGCCGTGGCCGACAGCTTCATAACGGCCGGGGTGTACCGCAATATCATGCTCATCGGAGCGGAGCTCCTGTCGAAGTACGTCAACTGGAAGGATCGCACCACCTGCATCCTGTTCGGCGACGGGGCGGGCGCTGTGGTCCTCACCCCGGGTGAGAAGCCGTCGGGCGTGCTCGCCACGACTCTCAGGGCCGATGGCAAGCTCGCCGACTTCATTCATGTCCCGGCCGGGGGAACCCGTGAGCCTGCCTCTCAACGGACAGTCGCCGAAGGCCGCCACTTCATCCGCATGCGGGGCAACGAGACCTTCAAGATGGCGGTCCGCTCGATGGAAGAGAGCGCACGTATCGTCCTCTGCGAGGCCGGCATCGAAACCGGCGACGTCACCCTCTTCATCCCCCATCAGGCCAATCGCCGCATCATCGATGCTGTCGGCAGCCGGCTCGGGCTTCGTGACGACCAGGTCTACATCAACGTCGACCGGGTCGGGAATACCTCGGCGGCGTCCATTCCGATCGCGCTCGACGAAGCCATGCAGAAGGATCTCGTCAAGGATGGCAGCATCATCCTGCTCGCCGCCTTCGGCACCGGGCTCACGTGGGGCGCCGCCGTCGTCAGGTGGACACGATGAGCGCCCTCCCCCGGCTGGCTCTGCTCTTCCCGGGTCAGGGTTCGCACAAGGTCGGTATGGGGAAGGAGATCTGCGAACGGTACCCCGTGGCGCGTGCCGTGTTCGACCGGGTCGACGCCGCTCTCGGCAGGCCTCTCAGCCGGATCTGCTTCGACGGCCCGGCCGAAACGCTCCGCCTGACCGCGACCACACAGCCCGCGATTCTCACCACCAGCGTCGCCACGCTCGAGGCTCTCGCGTCCCGCCTCCCGGAGGGGTGGCGTGAATCGATCGTGTGCGTGGCCGGGCATTCTCTGGGGGAATACTCGGCCCTCGTGGCGGCCGGTTCGCTTGACCTCGCAGCGGCTGCCCGCCTGGTACAGCGCCGGGGTCAGTACATGCAGGAAGCGGTGGCCGACGGGGTGGGGGCGATGGCGGCGGTCATGGGCGCGGATCTGCGGGCCATCGAGGAGCTTTGCCGGGACGCCGCAGAGGGGGATGTTCTGTCACCCGCCAATCTGAATGCCCCGGAGCAGACCGTCGTGGCGGGTACGGCGGCGGCCGTTGGCCGGCTGACAGAGCGGGCTCGGAGTCACGGGATACGGCGGGTCCGCCCCCTGGATCTGAGCGCTCCCTTCCACTGCGCCCTGATGGCGCCCGCCCGGGAGAGACTGAGAGACGACCTTGAATCGAGCGTCATCGCCGCCGCGGCATTCCCCGTCATTGCCAACGTCGACGCCCGCTCGACCAGGGAATCGGCCGCAATCCGCAGTGCCCTCGAGAAACAGGTCACGGCGCCGGTTCGATGGGTCGAAACAATCGTCAGGATGAAGGAGATGGGCGTGGAGGCGCTGGTGGAAATCGGTCCAGGACGCGTGCTCACCGGGCTGGTCCGCAAGATCGACCCTGAACTTCAGACCCATAACGTAGAGGACCCGGAAAGCCTGGAGGAAACGCTGGGTGCTCTCGGCGTCAAATGATGACCGGGAGGAGGCAGCGGCATGGGAGATAAGGAACTGCGGGACCGGGTGAGCCTGGTCACCGGCGCTTCCCGGGGCATCGGCAGGGCGATCGCCCTTCACCTCGCAGAGGCCGGCTCCGACCTCGCGCTGGTCGCCCGCGGCAGGGAGGGGCTGGACGAGACGGCGTCGGCCTGTGCGGCCCTGGGCGTGCGCGCCCACATCGCTCCGCTCGACATCGCCGATTCCACCGCGGTGCACGAAGGGGTCGCGACAATCCTCAAGGAGATGGGGCGCCTCGATCACCTGGTGAACAATGCCGGAGTGGTCGGGGACGGCCTTCTCCTGAGGATGAAGCGTGAGCAGTGGGACCGCGTTATTCAGGTCAACCTGGGAGGGGCATTCGACATGACGCGGGCCGTCCTGCCCGCCATGGTGAGGGCCCGTTACGGCCGGATCGTCAACATCAGCTCCGTCGTGGCCCTGATGGGCAATCCCGGGCAGTCGAACTACTGCGCCGCCAAAGCGGGGCTGATCGGCCTGACCAAGTCGCTCGCCCGGGAGGTCGCCTCGCGTCAGATCACCGTCAATGCGGTGGCGCCCGGATTCATCGCAACCGACATGACCCGGGATCTCAGCCCTGAGGCACGCCAGAAAATGGCCGCACTCATCCCGCTCAATCGGCTCGGCGCGCCCGACGATGTGGCGGCGGCGGTCGGCTTTCTGCTCGGCCCCGGCGGGGCCTATGTCACCGGTGAGGTACTCAACGTCAGTGGCGGTCTTTACATGTAGCCGCCCCCTTAACGATAATCTGTCCGCCCGGCACGACCAATAGCGTGCGGCGGGAACGGCGGCCGCTGCGAAAGGGCCATGAGCGGAGGGAACAAGAATGGCGCAGAGCATCGAGGAAAAGGTCAAGGGCATCATCGTCGAGCAACTCGGAGTCGATCCCGAGGAGGTCAATCTGGAGGCCTCGTTCGTGAACGATCTCGGAGCCGATTCGCTCGATACAGTCGAGCTGGTCATGGCTCTCGAGGAGTCGTTCAAGATCGAGATCAGTGACGAAGATGCCGAGAAGATCCACTCCGTCGGCGACGCAGTCAGGTACATCCAGAGCCACGCCTGACCGGAACCGGCTCTTTGGGGAGCAACATGCCGCGCAGGGTCGTGGTCACCGGGCTGGGCATGGTTTCACCGCTCGGCATCGGAAAAGATGCCAACTTCGAGGCGCTACATCAGGGGCGGAGCGGCATCGGTCCGATCACCCGCTTCGACGTGACCGACTATCCCTGCAAGATCGCCGGCGAACTCAAGGATTTCAACGCCACCGACTGGGTGCCGCGCAAGGACGTCAAGAAGATGGACCTGTTCATCATCTACGCCCTCGCCGCGGCCGATCTTGCCCTGCGCGACGCCGCCTACGAGGTCACCCCGGCCGAGGCCGACCGGGTCGGCGTGTTCATCGGCTCGGGCATCGGCGGCCTCCCCTCGATCGAACGCCAGCATGATCTGCTGCTCAAGGACGGCCCGCGGCGCATATCCCCTTTCTTCATCATCGGCCTCATTGTCAACATGGCCTCCGGGCAGGTCTCGATCCGCCACGGGGCGAAAGGCCCCAATCAGGCGAGCTGCACCGCCTGCGCCACGGGGACCCATGCCATCGGGGACGCGTTTGAACTCATCCGTCGCGGTGACGCCGATGTCATGATCGCCGGAGGAACGGAGGGCGTGATCACCCCCCTCTGCGTCGGCGGGTTCTGCGCCATGCGGGCCCTCTCCACCCGGAACGATCGGCCCGAGAAAGCGTCCCGGCCGTTCGACAAGCAACGGGATGGTTTCATCATTGGTGAAGGGGCGGGAATCGTCATTATCGAGGAACTGGAGCACGCCACCCGGCGCCAGGCCCGTATCTACGCGGAGATCGCGGGATACGGGCTGTCAGGCGACGCATTCCACGTCTCCGCGCCCTCGGCAGACGGTGACGGGCCCATCCGCGTCATGCGGAGCGCGATTCGCAACGCCGGTGTCGACCCGTCAGTGGTCGACTACGTCAACGCTCACGGCACCTCGACTCCGCAGGGAGACGCGGTCGAAAGCCGCGCGATCAAGGCCGTGTTCGGAGAGCGCTCCGCCTCCCTGGCGGTCAGCAGCACCAAGTCGATGACCGGGCACCTTCTAGGGGGCGCGGGAGGTCTCGAGACCGCGATTACCGCACTCTCCGTCCTGCACGATGTCGTCCCGCCCACCATCAACTACGAAACGCCCGACCCCGAGTGCGATCTCGATTGTGTCCCTAACGAATCGCGCCAGATGACCGTGAACTACGCCCTCAACAATTCGTTCGGGTTCGGCGGCACGAATGCCGCTCTCCTCCTGAAGAAGTACACACCCTAGTGTCCCGCGTCGGAAGTACGTTGTCAATTCCGGCGAGCCATGCGCGTCGCTGGCAAGGCGCTTTGGCGACGAATACTGGTGAGTATTCGGAGGAGAAGCAACGCGGCCAGCGGCGTGCAGGGCCGGCGCAAATGGTGATGTATTTGTGACTCGGGACACTAGCAGCCCGGTGAAAAAGCCCGGATTTTCATCCCAGGCAAGTCGTCAGACACA
>CBDUYA010000171.1:0-7259 GCA_965371335.1 uncultured bacterium
GACCCCGCCGAGCACCTGGTCGGCCCCTTCATCCCGGCCGATCTGGATGTATTCAATGACTTTCTTCACCTGTGCTTCGTTGATCAGCGGGCCGACGTCGATCGACTCATCGACACCACCGCCGATCTTCAAATCGGCGGCCCGCTCGACCAGGCGGTCGACGAAATCCTGGTGAACCTTCGCCTGCACGATGATCCGGCTGGTGGCGGTGCAGCGCTGCCCGGTGGTCCCGAAGGCTCCCCACAGGGCGCCCTCGACGGCCAGGTCGAGGCGGGCGTCGTCCATGACGATCATCGCGTTCTTCCCTCCCATCTCGAGCGACACCCGTTTGAAAGTATCGGCACAGGTGCGGCCAACCTCCCGCCCGACCTCCGAAGAGCCGGTGAAGGAAATGAGATCAACCTCTGGATGCCGGCAGAGCGGCTCACCGACGGCGGCCCCGCTCCCGGTCACGAAGTTCACCACGCCCCGGGGGATGCCGACCTCCTGGCAAAGCTTGACCAGGTGATACGAGGAGAGGGGGGTGTCGGTGGCCGGCTTGAGCACCACGGCATTGCCGCACACCAGGGCCGGAATGAGCTTCCACGAGGGGATCGCCATGGGGAAGTTCCAGGGCGCGATCAATCCCGCGACGCCGGCCGGCATGCGCAGCGAATAGCAGGACCTGTTGGGGAGCTCCGAGGGTGTGGTGTAGCCGTGCAGCCGCCGTCCTTCACCGGCGATGTAGTAGCAGACGTCGATCGCTTCCTGCACATCGCCGCGCGCCTCGCGAATCGGCTTGCCCATCTCCAGCGTCATGGCACTGGCATAGTCCTCCTTGCGGCGGACCAGGATCTCTCCCATGCGGAACAGATACTCGGCCCTCTTCGGAGCCGGCACCCGTCCCCAGCGGCGCTGGGCCGCCTGCGCCGCCTTGACGGCCGCGTCGACATCGTCCGAAGTCGAGTCCTGGAACACCCCCAGAACCTCGCTCGAGTCAGCGGGATTCCGATTCTCGAAGGTCTGCCCACCCGCCGATTCGACCCACTCCCCGTCGATGAAATTCCGGTAAGCTCTCGGCTCGCTCACGCAATCCTCCCGCGCGCGTCGCAGCGCAACGACACAAGTCCTTTAATAACAGTCTGATATGGGCGGAATGCTAGCAGAACCGGAGCGATCCTGTCAAGCGAGACGGCGGGAAGATAGTGGGTCAGTTTGAGGCCGCCTTTTTCTCACTGGCCTCCAGCAGCCCGATCACGTCGCCGGGCGGAAGAGCTATATTTTCAAGCGGAACTCACGGGGTCGAGCCTTAAAGGTCACTTCACAATGATCAAAGAATCCATATTGCCCCAAGAGTGCTATTCCGACCCTGTCGATCCCAGGTGTAAAAGCAACCTCTGCTGGCCATCCATGATGCGCAGCTATGACTGTGAGATGTACATTTGCCACATACCCCGTTCCACTTCCAGCGATGCCAATCACCGGACATTCGGGACATGCTTTCCAATCGATGCCTAATGCGTCTGCGATACCAGTTGGCACATAGGTCAGGCTCGCGCCACTGTCTATAAGACCATATGTAGGCACCCGAACATTCTTGTATTGAAACACAACCTTCACAAGTGGGATATGTGTGCTAATCACACCTGGGAAAGCAGCGCTTCGTTGGGTGGGGACTTCAGTGTAGGGGATCTTTAGGACTGCGCGAGGCACGGAGCTATCGCACCATAGTTATCAAAGACGCGAAAGACTAATGGCTCAGCACAGCCTTTGGACTTTGCAATCTCAATAGCTTCCGGCGCTGAATAAGCATGTGCAAGAACGGCCTCTGTGTCTGGGTGTAGAGCCACCCATCGACCGCAGTACTTCTCAGCCAATCCACGGAAATCCGCCTTAATCTGTGCAACCTGGATCATAACGCGTTGAACCTAGCAATTTCAGGGAACCGGTCAAAACATCTCTGTGGTGAAGATGCTAGCAGAATCAGATTTTGCAAGCAAATATGGAACTTGGATCATCCAATGTTTTCGCCAAGCACCGCCAAATTTAAACTGACCCTCTACCGGCGGGAGGGTCAGGAGGTCGCCGCGACCCCTTCGCAGCGGCGCAGGAGGCGGGCGACGCCGCGGCATTGCCCCGCACGGCGCTCATCCGACAGGGTCTCGAACAGATACGACAATCCCATCCAGGCGAGGTAGGAGTCGTTGTCCCGCTGCAGGGTTCCCTCGAGGTCGCGCATCGCCCCGACGCAGTCGTCAAACAGGAGAGCACCCGATGGCCGGCCTTGCCGAATTCGCCGAATCTCTTGTTCTGGCTTCAGGTGGCGGGAAAGTCTGTTGGTAGGCTCTGGTTGGAGGGAGTCGTTCCGCCGACCGCCGGGTTGCTCTCTTTGAATCATAACGAACTCCACGATCCTGATACTTTCGCCGGGCCAACCCCGGCTCTACCCCCTTGTAAGCAAGTCCCATGCCCGACATGGCACCGCCGCGCAAAAACCCCACATAACATTATAAGTCTATATATATAAATACTTAACAGATGACCCCTCGATCGCACCGGCAGCCGGCTCAGGTGGCGGCGGCGTCCTCAGACGTGGCATTTTGACACGGCATCTGTCCGCGGAAGGGACGGTCGGTCACGAATGGCACCCCCCGGGGGGGGCGATGACCGTTGCATGGAATCGACCCAACAGCTTTGCCGGCAGAAGGTTAGCAGGCGGCCGGGGCAGCGGCCGGGAGACGGGATTGGAGGGTGCGGAAGGGCGCGTCCAGGGGCGGACAGGGCGCGTTCACCTCAACCGAGATGATCGCGCATTTCCTCGATTCTGGCGGCCACGTCACGATAGTTGGAATCGACTCCGTAGACCTCGGTAAAGGTCTCCAGCGCCGTGCGATAGTCGCCCTTCTCACGGTAAACCTCGGCGATGTCGTAGCGCAGGCCCTTGGTCACCTGCTCGCCGAGGTCCGGCATGTCGAGCCCTCTGCGGTACCATTTCAGCGCCAGGTCGGGCATTCCCTTATCACGGAAGCAGAGCCCGAGGACGCCGCAGCAATCGACGATGCGCGCGGGGTCCTTGGCGGCGAACTGGAATTCCCCGATCGCTTCATCGACCAGTCCCATCTCGCGATAGGCGATGCCGAGGTTGTAGTGGGTCTCGTAATCCTCCGAATCGACCTGCTGCTCGACCCCCTTCTTGAAGGCCTGGAAGATGTCGTCGAATGAGTGACCGGCGCCGTCGAGGACATCCTGGTCGCGGGCGTCGATTTCAGCCTGCGCCTCTTCCAGGCTCTTGTCGAGTTCGGAGGCGAGATCGAAGAAGTCGCCGTCCGTCGACTCCTGCTGAGCCTCCACACGGAACACCGGGGCGGACCTGCGCGCCGGGCGCCGGCGCGACGCTTCCGCTTTGACCTCGAGCGCCGGCGAGCTTGCAGCCGGGGAAGGTGCGGCATCCGGCTGCCCCGGAGGTGCGGCCACCGGGGCGCGCGGCCGGCGACCGCTGAGGGCCCGCTCCACCTCGAGATCAAGCCCCGAGGCCTCATCGGACGCGGGGGGCTCCTCGGCCGGCGGTTCGGACGCCCGAGCCGGCTCGTCGAGACGCCCCAGGCGGTGTTCGAGCTCCGGGCTGCCGGGATACTGCTTCTGCAGTTGCTGGATGACCTGGCGCGCCTCTTCGATCAATCCCTGATCGATGTAAAAGTCGACCTCCCCCAGCTTCTCGGCGTCCGGATTGCCTCCCCGGCTCGCGGAGCGGACCGCCGCGGACCTGCCGCCGCTCCCTTCGAGTTCGAGCGGCATGTCACCACCATCTCCCCCGGCCGGAACGTCGAGCGCCTCATCCGGCGTCCCCGACTCGAACTCGATTTCGGGGCCGCCCTGAGAGAGCGGGGCTTCCGGCGGCAGGTCGTCCGGGGGGGGGCTCAGGTCCTGCGGCCGGGCCTGATCCTTCCCCCGGCCCGCTTCCACCCTTTCCTGATCGGCCTGCGGCGGCGCCGGCGGCGCGTCGCCGCCCAGTTGGGCGGCGTATTCCACCACCCGCGCGTTGCCGGGATCGATGCGGATCGCCTCGTTGATCTGCTCGCGGGCCTTTTCTTCCTCTCCCTGGTCCTTCTCCAGGTCGGCCAGTGCGAGGCAGGCGTCGACAGCCTTGCCGCGGTCACCCTCGCCGAGGTAAAGCTCCTTCAGCTTCTCGTGCGAGGCGGCGTGACGGGGGTGGCGCTCCAGGATCAGCTGCAACTGCCCTTTCGCTTTTTCCAGCAGGCCGTACTTGATGAACACCTCGGCTTCGGTGAAGTGCTCGCTGATGAACTCCTCATCCCCGGAATCCTCATCCTCTTCGGCATTCTGCAGTTCGTGGATGCGGCTCGCCCCGCCGGACGTCTCCTGCTCTGCCGACCCGATCAGTGAATCATCGTCCAGCGCGGACGCTGCCGGTGGATCGGGGACCCCGCCAGGCCGGGATTCGATCTCCCCCTCGATGGTGAGCCTCGATCCGTCATCCACGGCGTCTTCCGTATCGTCCTCGATCTCCATCTCGATCGCCGGCAACTTCGCCGTTGAGAACTCACCGGACGCATCGTCCGCCGGAGCGGTTTCGATGGCGATATCGTCATCGTCGGCGGAAAACTCCACCACCGCGACGTCGTCCTCCGGGTTGTCGGGCCCGGTCTCAACCTCCTCCGCCTCCACCGCCGGAGCCTCGTTCGCCGGCGCGTCACCGCTCTCGAGTTCGTCATCCAGCCCGGCCAGTTCCTCTTTGCCGGGATCCAGCGCGCGCAGCCGCTCCAGCATGGCCCTGGCCTGCCCCATCTCCGCTGCCCCTTTCAGGGCGCGGATGAGGCGCTGCAGGGCGCTGCTCTCGGCCTCCCTGTCTCCGGCGCCGGAGGCGAGATCGGCCAGCAGGGTCAGCGCTTCAGTGTGCTCAGGAAAGCTCTGCAGGAATTCATCCAGCACCGTCGCGGCCTCATCGTCACGCGAGGCTTCACGGTATCCCTCGACGGCGCGCGCCGCCCATTCGAACGACTCTCCCGGCTGCTGCTTCGCGGCGTGGTGGCGGGCAACGATCTCCGCAACCTCGGGGTGCTTGACGTCGTTCATCTCGAGCAGGCCGCTCAGGTGCTCGAACACCTTCTCCGCGCGGGCTTCGTCGCCGGCCCGGCGGCAGGCCTCGCCCAGCACCGCCGTCGGCAGCGGCTTGTCCTTATGGATCCCGGCGATCTCCTCGGCCGCGGCCAGCAGCGGTTCGGCGAGCTGATCACTGGTGCGGAGAATCTGCAGGACCAGAGTGAGGATTTCCGATTCAGCCCCGGTCACCCGGCTCCCCTTGCGGACCACCAGCAAAGCCTCATCGAGGCGGTCGGTCTCGAACAGGCGGCGGGCAAGGTGAGCGTACTCCCGCCCCGCGTCCTCCGGCCTGCCGATCCGCACCAGAATCTCGGCGAGTGTCTTCCTCACCTTGAGGTTTTCAGGATCGATCTCCAGGATCTTGGGCAGGATCTCGGCCGCCGGTTGAAGCTGCTCCCGCTTCACCATCTGATCGACGACATGCAGGTACTGCGCCTTCGCTTCGATCATAAGTCCCTGCCGCATATAGAGACCGGCGAGCCGTTGCAGGCAGTCGAGGTTGGCGGGGTCGCACTTGGCGATCTTCTTGTACATCGCGATCGCCTTGAGCAAGAAACCGTCCCTGGCGTAGAACTCCGCGATGCGGAGGAAGTAGCGGATGGCCTCCTGTTTCTTCCCGGCGCGCGCCAGCAGATCGCCCAGCTTGTTGATGACGTTCATGTCACGGGGATTGTCATCCGCGAGCTTCTTGTACTCGGCGACGGCCTCGAGCAGTTTCCCTCCCTTGACGTATTTCTCGGCGAGTTTGACGGTCTTGGCGCGATTAAAGGCCATAGCTCAGGCGCCCTCGAGGCCGGCGGCGAACAGCGGCGCCTGCCGGGGAAGCACACCGCGGAAGGTGGTGCGGTGCACGGGGCTGGCGCCGAAGCGGCGCAATGCATCCAGGTGCTGGCGGGTGCCGTAACCCTTGTTGGAATCGAAGCGGTAAGCCGGATAGGCGGTGTGCAGCGTCCGCATCAGGTGATCGCGGTAGACCTTGGCGAGGATCGAAGCGGCGGCGATCGACGCCGTGCTGTCATCGCCGCGAATGATTCCCCGCTGGGGTATCGGCACGTCCGGAATCGTCAGGGCATCGACCAGGAGAAAATCGGGACGGATGCGCAGCGAGGAGATGGCCCGTCGCATGGCTTCGTACGTCGCCCTCAAGATATCGCTCCGATCGATGTCCTCGGCATCCACCAGTCCGATGGCGCACGCCTCGGATCGTCCGACAATCTGTCGCGCCAGCCGCTGCCGGGCTGCCGGCGCCAGCGTCTTCGAATCCCGCAGCCCCCGGATCAACTCGCCGGGATCGAGCACGACCGCGGCCGCCACGACCGGCCCCGCCAGACAACCGCGCCCGACCTCGTCAAGCCCCGCGATCCGCCGGAATCCGCGGCGGTGAAGGGCCGCTTCGCGCGATCGGTCGGCGGTGCGGGCCGGCATGAAATCCTATCTCTCTCTCTTCTCGGCGATGCGGGCGGCCTTGCCACGCCGTTCGCGCAGGTAGTAGAGCTTCGCCCGGCGGACGCGGCCACGCCGAATGACCTCGATCTTGCCGATCACCGGCGAAAACAGGGGGAAGATGCGCTCCACCCCGACGCCGTTCGACACCTTGCGCACCGTGAAAGTACTGCCGGTGCCACCGCCCCGCCGGGCGATGACGAGGCCCTGAAAGACCTGAATTCGATCTTTCTCTCCTTCACGGATCTTGACGTGCACCTTGACCGAATCACCGGCGTGAAACACCGGGGGCTCGGCCTTCATCTCCCTGTTCTCGACCAGCTTGACCAGATCCATCGCTCTTCCTCGCTTCCTGAATAGAATCGCTCTTTAGTGCCCCTGAGCCGTCTCTGACCTTCGCCGCCCGCGCTGCAGCAGGTCGGGTCGCTTCTGCTTCGTCATTTCCAGCGCCCGCTCCTCCCGCCATGCGGCGATACGGGCGTGATCCCCTGACAGCAGGACCTCGGGGACCTTGTGGCCCCGGAAATCGGCCGGCCGGGTGTAGTGTGGATGATCAAGCCGGCTGTCGTAGAACGAATCGTTGCGCGCCGCTTCCTCGTCGCCAAGGGCTCCCGGGAGAAGACGCGTCATGCTGTCGATCAGGACCAGGGCCGGGATCTCCCCACCGGTCAGCACGTAGTCCCCGATCGAGATCTCTTCATCCACCAGGTGCTCCC
>CBDUYA010000172.1:0-7251 GCA_965371335.1 uncultured bacterium
ACGGCATCTACATCATCAATCTCCAGAAGACCGTGAACCGTTTTGCCGAGGCCCTCGAATTCGTCCGCCGCTCAGCGGCGGAGGGGCGGACCATCCTGTTCGTCGGCACCAAGAGACAGGCCCAGGAAGTGGTGTCCGAGGAGGCGAACCGGGCCGGCATGCCGTTCGTGAACCAGCGCTGGCTCGGCGGCACGCTCACCAACTTCCGCACCATTAAGAAGCGCATCGAGAGATTGCGCTGGCTGGAGAGCTTTCTGGAAAATCCGGATGAGGGTCGTTACACGAAGAAGGAGCTGACGCGTCTTAATAAGCAGCGGGCCAAGCTGGCCAAGGTGCTCTCCGGTATCAAATCGCTCGATCGGGTTCCGGATGTCATGTTCGTGATCGACCCGAAGAAGGAGCACATCGCCGTGCAGGAGGCGCGCAAGATCAATATCCCGCTGGTGGCGGTGGTCGACACGAATTGCGACCCCGATTTCATCGATTACCCGATTCCTGGGAATGACGACGCCATCCGGGCGATCAAGCTGTTTGCCGGCCGCGTTGCCGATGCCGTGCTCGAAGGACGCAACCTGTTCGAGAAGCGGGAAGGCGAAAAGCAGTCGGACGATAAGACGATCCCTCTCAAGGACGAGGACGCCGCCGGCATGCCGGCGATTGGCGCCGTGTCCGGAGAAGCGCCGGCCGCGAAGGAGAGCCCGGCCGCGAAGGAAAGCGCTGCCACGAAGGAGAGCCCGGCCGCGCCGCCCAAGAAGACGGCTGCCGATGCACCGGTCGCGCCCGCAGCCGGGGAGGACGCCAAGCCGGTCGTCGATGTGAAGGCCGAGGAGAGGGTGCCCGCGCCCGGTGGTGGGTCTCCGGTCGCGGAATAGGCAGAGCCCGCCGCAGCCAGAGTTCTCCACCTCAACAACTTAGCTCCGGGCCGACTGTCCGCGCGGCTATCTCCTGGTGTGGACGCGGCCGAGGCCGGGGTTTGGCCCCAATCGATCGACCGCTCGGGCGATCCGGCAAACTGTCAACAGCAATAACAACAGCAAAGGATAAGCGAGGACAAGCAATGCAGATTAGCGCGTCTCTGGTCAAGGATCTCCGCGAACGGAGCGGGGCCCCGATGATGGACTGCAAGACCGCCCTGGTCGAGACCAAGGGCGATATCGAGGGCGCCCACAAGATCCTGCGGCAGCGGGGTCACGCGACCGCCGCCAAGCGGTCCTCCAAGGTGACCTCCGAGGGGCTTGTTTCCTCGTACATCCACCATGGAGGCCGTATCGGCGTCCTGGTCGAGGTGAATTGTGAGACCGACTTCGTCGCCCGGACCGAGGACTTTCAGGCACTCACCCGGGATCTGGCGATGCATATCGCCGCTTCCGAGCCCCGCTTCATCGACCGTGACGAAGTGACCGAGAGGATCCTCGGGGAAGAGCGCGAGATCTTTCACCAGCAGGCCCGCGCCACCGGCAAGCCCGAGGCGGTGGTCGAGAAAATCGTCACCGGCAAAATGGAGAAATTCTACCAGGAGTTCTGCCTGATGGAACAGCCGTTCGTGCGGGATCCGAACACCTCGGTCCGCGACCTGGTGAACGGCTACATCGCCAGGGTGGGAGAGAACATCCGGGTCCGGCGTTTCACCCGTTTCGTCCTCGGGCAGGACGATAGACCCGGGTCGGAGCAGCAGGCGAACTGAAGTTCCTCGCCAACGGAGGAACGGCCGTGGCAAAAACACCTAAATTTCGCAGGGTTCTGCTGAAGCTTTCCGGCGAGGCGCTGATGGGAGAGCGCTCCTTTGGCCTCGAGCCGGCGGTCATCGAGCGTATTGCCGGTGAGCTGCGCGATCTGCACGAGCTCGAGATCGAAGTGGCGGTCGTGATCGGCGGTGGCAACATCTGCCGGGGACTCTCCTCGGTCGCCAACGGTATCGACCGTGTCACCGGCGATTACATGGGCATGCTGGCGACGGTCATCAATTCCCTCGCCGTACAGGATTCCCTCGAGCGTCTCGGGGTCCACACCCGGGTTCTTTCCGCCATCGAGATCCGGCAGGTCGCCGAGCCTTACATCCGTCGCCGTGCCCTGCGCCACCTCGAGAAGGGGAGGGTGGTGATCATCGCCGCGGGCACCGGAAACCCCTATTTCACAACCGACAGCGCGGCCGCCCTGAGGGCCATGGAGGTGAAGGCCGAAGTTCTTCTCAAGGCGACCCGGGTGGACGGGATCTACACCGACGATCCGCTTAAAAACCGGGACGCCAGGCGACTCGCCGAAGTATCCTACCAGCAGGTGCTCGAGAAGGGACTTAAGGTCATGGACGCCACCGCGATCTCTCTCTGCATGGACAACAGGATGCCGATCATCATCTTCAGCCTGGCCACGCAGGGGAACATCAAGCGGGTGGTGATGGGCGAAAACATCGGATCCATCGTCAAGGAGTGAGCGATGCCGACCAGCGAGACTCATGAAAATGCGCGCAAGAAGATGCACGATAGCGTCGAGCACACCCGCCGGGAGCTGGCGGCCATCCGGACCGGCCGCGCCTCGCTGGCGATCCTCGAAGGGATCAACGTCGATTACTACGGCACCCCGACCCCGATTCAGCAGGTATGCACCCTGTCCATCCCCGACGCCACCCTGATCGTCGCGCAGCCGTGGGATGTCTCCCTGATCGGCAGCATTGAAAAGGCGATTCTCAAGGCCGACCTGGGACTCAATCCCGCCAACGATGGCAAGGTGGTCCGTCTCCCGATTCCGCCGCTCACCGAAGATCGCCGCAAGCAACTGGTCAAGAAGGTCCACGAGGTTGCCGAGCATGGCCGGACGGCGATTCGTCAGGAGCGACGAGCGGCCAACGACGCGTTTAAGAAGCTGCTGAAGGACAAGAAGATATCGGAGGATGACGAACGGCGCGCTCTCGACCAGGTGCAGAAACTGACCGACGACCACTCGGGGCAGATCGACGAGCTCGCGAAGCACAAGGAAGAAGAGCTGATGAAGTTCTGAGCGGACACGGACGCTTCGCCGGGGAGACGGTTGTTCTCCGGCCCGACACCACCCATGAAGACAGCCGTTATCATCGTCGCCGCGGGAAGCGGCCGGCGAATGGGCACATCACGGCCAAAGGTCTTCCTGCCGCTCGCCGGACGACCGGTCCTCGCGCGATCGGTGGACGCCTTCCTGCGCCACCCGCGGGTCACGCAGGTGGTCGTCGTCGTGGCAGATGAACCGGCGGCGCGCCGCGCTCTTGCCGGCGCTGCTGATGGCGTCCGCTTTGTGGCGGGAGGAAAGTGCCGCCAGGATTCGGTTCTGAGCGGGCTGGCGGCGGCCGGGGAGGTCGACATCATCCTGGTGCATGACGCCGCCCGCCCCCTGGTCGAGCCGTCTCTCATCGATTCGGTTATCGGGGCGGCGGCGGAGTACGGCGCCGCCGTGCCGGTCATCCCGGTTGCGGCGACCGTCAAGCGGGTCGATCGCGACGGGTTCGTCGCGGCGACCGTTCCCCGGAATGACCTCGGGCTGGCGCAGACCCCGCAGGGGTTTCAGGCGGCGTTGTTGCGGCGCGCCTTCGCGGCGGCCCCCGCCGACCTTCCGGCGACCGACGATGCGGTCCTGGTCGAGCAACTCGGAGTCCGCGTGCGGGCCGTCGAGGGCTCCCCCCGCAATATCAAGATCACCGTTCCGGCCGACCTGGGCCTGGCCGAGTCGCTGCTTCGCGGACCGTGGCCGAAGGAGGCGCCTTATGGGTAACCGGGCCAGGCCCGGGGTCGCCGGCGCGGAGGATGGCGCGCTGCGGATCGGCCAGGGGGTCGATGTTCACCCGCTGGTTGCGGGACGGCCGCTCGTCCTCGGGGGGGTCAGGATTCCTCACGAGCGTGGTCTGCAGGGCCACTCGGATGCCGACGTTCTGTCCCACGCCGTCTGCGATGCACTGCTCGGCGCGCTCGGCCTGCCCGACATGGGGCAACGCTTCAAGGCAGGCGAGGCGCGCCACCGGAACCGCTCCAGCCTGACCTTTCTGCGCGAAGTCGCCGCCGAGATGCGCGGTCGTGGCATGGAACTGGTCAACCTCGATGCCGTCCTCGTTGCCGAGTCCCCACGACTCCAACCCTATCTGGAAACGATGCGCGGCAGGATTGCCGCCGCCCTGCGCAGCGACCCCGCCCGCATCGGGCTCAAGGTCAAGAGTGGTGAGGGACTCGGGGCGATCGGCCGGTGCGAGGGCATGATGGCACAGGCGATCGTTCTCCTGCAGGCCGTCTCCCGGCCCGTGCTCGCGGGGGGTGCCGGCATCCGGTCCGGGCGATCCCGGCCCCGCCCGACGCGGCGCTCCGGGACCGCCCGGTGAGCGTTCCCCGCCTCCGATTTGCCATCGCACCCGACGCGCACGGGCTGGGGATCGAGGCCGCGCGCGAGGCGCTCTTCTCCTGGTTGTTCGCCCGCCGTCGCGGGGGAACGTTCGTGCTCAAGAGCGATGTCACCTCGACGGATGGTCAGGAAAGGGAGCGCTTGATCATTGATGACCTGGGTTGGCTTGGACTTGGCTGGGACGAGGGGATCGACGCCGATGGGGAGCGGGGGCCGTATCGCCGCTCGGAACGCCTTCATATCTATGTTTCAGCCGCCGCCGATCTGCTGCGCCGCGGCCTCGCGTATCGCTGCTTCTGTCCGGCGCCCTCTTTGCGGGGGGAGGGGGCGTCGCCCGCCCGCTGTCTCTGCCGGGAGATCGCGCCGGAAGCGGCTGTGGGAAGGCAGAGCGCGGGAGCGTGGTCGATCCTGTTCAAGGCGGGGGCGGGTGGCGGCCCCGGGAGGGTCGCCTTGACCGAGGCGATCCCCGGCGAGATGTGCCGAACGATTGAGGAGCCGGACGATTTCCTTCTCATCGGGAGGAACGGGGAGCCGGGCCATGAGTTCGCTGTGGCGCTCGACGATGCGATGATGGGGATCACCCACGTCGCGTTCGGCCCGGACCCGGGTGTGGCGACATCCCGGCAGGAGTTGATCCACACCACTGTCGGCATGGGAGCGGCGCCGGTCTTCATTTATCTCCCACCGATCGACCCATCGGGGCAGGTGTCTGCCGGAGATGAGCGAACCGCGGAGACTATCGGGCGCTATCGGAGAGAGGGGTATCCGCCCGAGGGTGTGCTCAACTACCTGGGCCTGCTCGGCGCGGCGACCAGCGGGAGACAGGAATTGCTGACCCGCGAGGAGATGCTCGCCGCATTCGACCCCGGTCGCACGCCTGGCCGCGGGCGGCCGATTGACCCGCAACGGTTGCAGGTACTGGCCGTGCGCCACATGGGCCGCATGCCGCCGGAGCAACTGGCGGAGCTGGCGTCAGCACACCTGGCGGGCGCCGGCCTGCTCGGGCAGCCTCCGTCCGCAGGGGAGTGCGCCTGGGCTGGCGCGGTGGCTCGTCTTTATGTCGAACGGCTCGCCCGAATGAGCGACCTTCCCGCCCAAGCAGAGCTGTTCTTCCGCTTCGACACCGGGAGGAGTCTGGCGGACGCCGTTGTCCGTCAGGCTCTTCGCGAGCCGGGCTCGCGGCAGGTCATCGAGTCGCTGTGCGCTCAGTTGGGGCAGGACGAGTTGACGGCGGCGCGCTTCCAGGCTCTGGTGACTGCGGTGCGGCGGGCCACCGGGGTGAAGGGAAAGGATCTCTACGACCCGCTGCGCATTGCGCTTACCGGTCATTCTGCCGGGCCGGACCTGGCGCGGCTCATTCCGCTGATCGAGCGGGCACGCAAGCTCTCTCTGCCGCAGCGCGTTGTCGGGTGCGCCGAACGGGCGCAACGCCTGCTCGAGGCAAACGTGCGGGGTGCGCTATGAGAGGCTGGGTTTACGGCCGTAACGCCGTCCTCGAGTTGCTGCGGGGCGGCACGCGGCATGTCCACCGTCTGCTGATCGCGCCCGGCAAGGGGGACGCACGGATCAGGGAGATCACCTCGCTCGCCCGACGGGGCGGCGTGGCGGTTCGTCGTGGGCCGATCGGGGAAATAGCGGCGCTGGCGGGGTCTGGTGCCAACCACCAGGGGGTGGCGGCGGAGGTTGAGGAGAAGTCCTACCGTGATGCCGGGGCGATCCTCGCATCCACCTCGGGGACGCCCCTCTACGTCGTGCTCGATGGGGTCGAGGATCCGCGCAACCTGGGAGCGGTCATCCGCTCTGCAGCGGGCGCCGGGGCGGATGCCCTCTTCCTGCCGGCGCGTCGAGCAGCCGGCCTCTCGGCCGGCACTCTGAGAACCGCTTCCGGGGCCACCGAGCACCTCCCGGTGGCCCGTATCGGGAACGTGGTGACGTTTCTTAAGCAACTGAAAAAGAAAGGGATATGGATTGTCGGGATGGACGCTTCCGGGAGCATGGCGTGGACCGATTTCGACCTCCGGCAGCCGCTTGCCCTGGTGCTGGGCGGGGAGGGGCGGGGCCTTCGGCGGCTGGCCCGCGAAACCTGTGACGTGCTGCTGTCGATTCCGCTCAGCAAGGGAATCGAATCGCTCAATCTCTCGGTGGCAGCCGGCGTCGTGCTGTTCGAGACGGTCCGCCAGCGCCGCAGCGGGAAGGATTTGTGAATGAGGGGGTTGCAGCTGCCGGGAGCTGTATGATAGCATCCCGCGTTTGCCAAGCTGGCGTAGCTCAGCGGGTAGAGCAGCTGATTTGTAATCAGCCGGTCGGGGGTTCAAATCCCTTCGCCAGCTCCATACCCGTTGGGGTGATTTGTGTTTTGGCCGGCCCCCACGAGGCGGAGCAGGAGCGCCGCGGGGAGATACCCGAGTGGTCAAAGGGAGCAGACTGTAAATCTGCCGCCGTACGGCTACGGAGGTTCGAATCCTCCTCTCCCCACCACTCTCGTGAGCAGGCCGGATTGACGATATCAGGGGACGAGATACCAGGGATTCTGCTGTCGAACCGCAGCCGGGCGCGGTTGTCGCGGGAGTAGCTCAGGGGTAGAGCATCAGCCTTCCAAGCTGAGGGTCGCGGGTTCGAATCCCGTTTCCCGCTCCATGGCTTCTATGCAGGGCCCACGTGGCTCAGTGGTAGAGCACCTCCTTGGTAAGGAGGGGGCCACCGGTTCGATCCCGGTCGTGGGCTCCATAGAACATGCCGCGATATGGGCCGCGGGAAGCGGCTCCATCCGTCTCTTCGTAGCGCAGGTGCAACGATTTCGGATCCGCGGATCGCCAGGGCAACGACAGTCCGCCTCGTAGCTGGAGGATCGCATGGCGAAGGTAAAATTCGAGCGCAAGAAGCCGCACGTGAACG
>CBDUYA010000173.1:0-7248 GCA_965371335.1 uncultured bacterium
TCCACGCCAAGTACGGGCTGCGCGGTATCGCCATGCGCACGCTGGAGCAGACGACAAGCGCCGTCATGCTGGCGTCCTCGGGGGATCGTCGATCCGCTCCGCCCCCTGCGTCGTGGCGCGAGACGATCAACGAGGTGGCCGCGGTCAGCCGGGCGGCCTACCGGGATCTAATCTACGGGCAGAACGCGTTCGTCGAGTACTTCCGCCAGGCGACGCCGATCGATGTGATCGAGCGGCTGCCGATCGGATCCCGTCCCGCGGCGCGGCGCCCGGACGGCGGCATCGAGGACATGCGCGCCATCCCCTGGGTCTTCGCCTGGACCCAGTCGCGCCATCTCCTGCCGGGGTGGTATGGCCTGGGAGCGGGGCTGGAGGCGGCGACGCGCCGCCACGGCGAGGCGCGTCTGGTCTCCATGATCCGGGACTGGCCGTTCCTGCGCGTCCTGATCGACGACGCCGAGATGGTCCTCGCCAAGTCCGACATGGAGATCGCCGCGCTCTACGCTCACCTGGCGCCCCCCCGCAGCCGGTGCTTCTTCGCCGACATCCATCGCGAGTTCGAGCGGACGAAAAAGATGATCCTGCGTCTGAAGGGGGCGCGGGACCTGCTCGACGGGGACCGCACCTTGCAGCGTTCCATCCGGCTGCGCAACCCGTACGTCGATCCGATGAGCCTGCTTCAGGTCGATCTGCTGCGGCGCTGGCGGCGCACGGGACGGCGGGACCGGGCGCTGTTCGGGGCGCTCCTGACGACGATCAACGGGATCGCACACGGGTTGAGAAATACCGGTTAGTCGGCCGGAGGCTCATGGTGAGGAGCGCAGAGGAGCGCGGGCCCACGCGACCGAAGGCGCCACCCACTCGTCGATCGGCCGGTAGAGGACGCCGTGGCCCAGCCCGGTGCTGACCTTGATCTCCTCGAAGCGGCTGATGCCGTGCGAGCGTCGCAAGTATTCCTCCCGGCAGCTTCCGTTGCGGCCGTCGCTCTCTTCGTAGATCGACAGGATGCGACCGTGCAGATCGAACTCGAGGTTGTCGAACACCCAGTCGTTGCAGGCGGCGATGGTCACGAAACCAACCTCCTTCGCCTGCAGAAAGGTCGAGGTCAGCATGGCGATGATGGCACCCTTCGAAGCGCCGACGACGGTGATCCGTTCCGGCGGGACGCCTGATGCGATCGCAGCCCGAATCCGGTCCGCGAGCTTGCGGGCGTAGCGCTGGGGATTGGTTCCGCTGGGCCGGGCCTCGCTGTCGACGATGAAGCCCTTCTCCCTGAAGGTGTCGAGGATCTTCTCGTATTCATAAACGCCCCAGCGCTCGCTGACCGGGCGCAGGCCTTTCTCTTCGATGATCGCCCCATGCAGGTAGTAGAGGTAAAGAGCGTCCGGATCAACCGCTCCCTTCTTTCCTGGTGCCTCCCCGGCGACCATGCCGCGGGGCACAAGGGTGCAACAGAGGAGACATGCGATGCCGGCCGCCCGCAGAATTCGTTTCATCATCACCCCCCGCCGCGCGTCGATCGCCTCGAACTCCGCAGCGGCCGGTTTCATCCGCCGGGCTCGATCGCCTGGCGCCGCGCGGCGGCCGATTCACGCAGGATCGTGAGGCCGCCGTTGAACACCAGCCAGGCGATGGCGCCGCCGATGATCAGATCGGGATAGCGCGACCCGGTCAGGGAAACGAGGATGCCCCCCGTCACCACGCCGAGATTCACCAGCACGTCATTGCGGGTGAAGATCCAGCTCGCCCGCATGTGGATCTCGCCCCGCCGGTGACGGGCGATCAGCCGCAGGCAATAGACGTTGGCGGCCAGCGCCACGAGACCGACGATGACCATCAACCGTGCCTCCGGGTCGCTTCCGCCACGCAGCCGCCGCACGATATCGAAGGCGAGGAAGAGCGCCAGCATCGCCTGAAAGACGCCGCTCATGGAGGCGGCATTCGCCTTGGCGAACTTCGAGCGGCCGACGGCGTACAGCGAGACGCCGTACACCAGCGCGTCGGCGAGCATGTCGATCGAGTCGCCGATCAGGCCGCTCGAGTCGGCGACGATGCCGGCGATCAGCTCCGCCAGGAACATGAAGCCGTTGATCAGAAGGAGGATCCACAGGACGCCGCGCTGGGCCTTGCTTTCGGCTTCGACCGAGCAGTCGCAGTTCGGCATGAAGAGCTGCGGGTGCCTCGCGCCCGGGGCGGTTGGTGGGCTAGAGATGCTTCTCCATTTGCACGCAGGGGACCGAGATCCCGCTGCGCACCGTGCGCAGCGTCTCGCCACGCGAGGAGAATCCTTTGGACAGACAGAACGACACCGCGTTCAATGGGGCCTCGAGCCTGACCACGCTCGACCCGAGGCCCCGGGCTTCGTCTTCGAGCCGCGTCAGGAGCATGGTGCCGATACCGCCGCGGAGATGCTCCGGAGCGACGTAAAGAGCGCTGATCCGGCTCTCGCTCCGGCTCATCTGGGCGAACCCGACGATCTCGGCGCCGCCCTTTGCGACGATGACGATCTCATCTCTTATGGCCTGGAGGTAGTCGTCCGGCTGCTTCGGCCCCACCCACGCCTCGACCTCCTCGAGGGTGTAGTGGGTGCCGCACAGGATGGTGATCGAGGCCTTCTGCACGCGGCAGATCCCGTGTCGATCGCCGGGCTCTGCCCGGGAGACGCCGAGGGCTC
The DNA here is from genome assembly GCA_965371335.1 of uncultured bacterium. Classification (GTDB taxonomy): domain Bacteria; phylum Acidobacteriota; class Polarisedimenticolia; order Gp22-AA2; family Gp22-AA2; genus CBDUYA01. The sequence goes on from CBDUYA010000173.1 coordinate 2,675, forward strand.
CTGCTTTCGCGCTGTCCGGCATAGGGGCTCCCCCCTGGTGGGAATAGCTATGTTTAATGAGAACTATACGCCGACCGCGGGGCGCTGGCAATAGCTGAGAGGGACGGACGGAGGCCGGGCCGCTACGGCGGTCCCGGCCTCCGCTTCGCGGGGTTTCGGGGTGGCGTTTCGTCCCACGAATGACTGCCGGCCGCACTTCAGTTGCCGGCCGGATCGGTCTCCAACGAGGCCTGCGTCGTGGCGGCTTCGGCGGTCTCTCCATCGTTGCTGCCCTCGCTCGCGTCCGCCATCACCTCATCGCTGGCGGGATTCGCGGCGAGGCGCTCGGCGAGCGGTTCCAGACGGCCGATGCTCGCCAGTGCCTTGCCGCCGGAGTCGCCGGCCTCGATGGCGGCACGATACTCTCCCACGGCGCTCGCCAGGTCGCCGCTCCGCTCATAGGCGACGCCGAGGTTGTTGCGGACGTAGGCGACCTCCGGCAGCCGCTCGCGCGCCGCTTCGAGATAGGAAAGGGCATCGGCGGCCCGATCGCTCTGCAGCAGCAGGTAACCGAGCGTATTGGCGACGTAGCCGTTCTCGGGATCGAGTTCATACGCCCGTTCCAGCGCTTCGAGCGCATCGTCGTTCCGCTTGAGGGCGGCGAGGGCGCGGCCGCGCTGGTGCACGGCGTCGGCCGAGCCGGCGTCGATCGCCAGAGCGGAATCGGCCGCCGCGAGGGCCCCGTGCGAGTCATCCTGGTCGAGCCGGACGCGTGCCAGGTTGATCCAGGTCTTGATCGAGTCGGGGTTCAGATCGGATGCGGCGCGGAGCGCCCGCTCGGCGCTGTCGAACTCCCCCACCTTCCAGAGAGCAAGCCCGAACAGGTACTGGGTGTAAGGTTCACCGGGGAGGCCGTCGGCCGCGATCTGCAGCGGGACGATCGCGCCGGTGTAGTCTCCCGAATCATACAGGGCGACCCCTTCGCCCCAGGCGGCGGCGACTTCGGCCGCCTTCGGCGGCGCGGGCGGCCCGATAAAATCCAACTCGGAGATCGCCGCCGGCGCGGGAGTCGGGAGCTCGGCCGCGGCGGGAAACGATCGTGATGCGACGCTGGAGGCGCGCTGGGGGACATCGATCCCGGTCGCCGACGGGGTGCTCGCGGCGCGCGCCGCCGGTGCGGGCGTGGAGTGCTTGGTCGTTCTGATCGGCGACTCGTCGGCGCACGCCGCGAACAGCAGCGCCGACGCCGCGATTCCGAACGAGAGCCCGGTCCAGGGGTTGGTGCGAATCCTCTCTAAGATCAGCATGTGTCACCTCGTCGCTGCCCGGCTGAGAATCCCGTCAGCGGGTGACCGGGCGATCTCCCCTACAGCGAACGGCGTGCCACCGGCAGGGATGTTGGAAGGGGCCGGTTTCAGGCCATTTCAGGGGTGTCTGTCGCGATCGGCCCGGGCGAGGCGTGGTCCTGCGGCACGGACCGTGTGCGCCCGGACACGCACCGGTCAGTCGTCGTGTGGACGCTCGATGCCGAGCGTCTTCATCTTCTTGTAGAGGTGGCTCCGCTCGAGCTGCAGCTCACGGGCGGTTTTTGCCATGCGCCAGCGGTTGCGCTCCAGGGCGGCGAGGATCAGGGCGCGTTCGTGGCGGCGCATCTCGGCCACCAGGTCGGGCGAATGCGCCGGCCTCGCGTCGGATCCGGCGCCACCGGTGCCTGCCGCCGCCTTCGTCGATGCGGCGCGCAGGAAGCCCAGGTCGCTCTCGCGTACCACCTCGCCCGACACCAGGATCGCGACCCGCTCCATGGCGTTACGCAGCTCGCGCACGTTGCCGGGCCAGGGATAGACATCGAGCGCCTCGATCGCGTTCCTGGCGAGCTCCTTGGCGCGAACCCGGTTGCGGCGGCAGGCGGTCGCCAGGAATTGGCGCGCCAGCAGCGGGATGTCGTCCCGGCGATCGCGCAGTGGTGGAATGAGGATCGGGACGACCAGCAATCGGTAATAGAGATCCTGCCGGAAACGCCCGGCGGCGACCTCTGCTTCGAGATCGCGGTTGGTCGCGGCGATCACCCGGACGTCGATCTTCTCCGGCCCCCGTCCGCCGACCCGTTCCACATCGCCCGACTCGATCACCCGCAGCATCTTCGGTTGTAACGCCGCCGGAACTTCGCCGACCTCGTCGAGGAAGAGGGTTCCCCCGTCCGCCTGCTGAAACTTGCCCCGCCGCGCCTCCGTCGCTCCGGTGAAGGCGCCGCGGGCATGGCCGAACAGCTCGCTCTCGAACAGCGTGGCGGGGATGGCGGCGCAGTTCAGGGTGACGAGCGGCCGGCCGCGGCGCGAAGAGGCGTCATGCAGGGCGCGGGCGACCAGCTCCTTCCCGGTGCCGTTCTCCCCCAGCAGCAGCACGCCCGCCTCGGTCGGCGCCACGCGGCGGATCGTCTCGCCCAGCTTCCGCATGGCAGCCGAGTGGCCCAGGATGTCGCCGCCGAGGCCGGCCTCATCGGCGAGCCGCCGGTTTTCTCGCCGCAGGTGGTCATGGCGCAGAGCGTTGGTGACGGTGAGCAGGATCCGGTCCATCGCCGGCGGCTTTTCGATGAAATCGTGCGCCCCGAGGTGCACGGCGCGCACCGCCTTGTCGATGCTGCCGTGCGCCGTCAGGACGATGACCGGCACGGAGCGGCCGGCGGCGCGCAGGCGTTCAAGAAACTCGAAGCCGTCGAGCACCGGCATCTGCAGATCGAGCAGGATCAGATCGACGCCATCGGCCTCCACGAACTGCAGAGCCTCTTCGCCGTTCGCCGCCTCCAGGGTCGCGTACCCTTCGAGGCGCAGACCCCGGCCGAGGGTCGCCCGGATGTTCTTCTCGTCGTCGACGATCAGGATGGTCGCCATCGTTCCTCAGCCGGCCGGCGGTCCGTCGATCGGAAGCCGCATGGTGATCATCGCTCCGCCGCCCGGCGCCTCGCCGGCGCGTATCGTACCGCCGTGATCGGCGACGATGCGGTACGCGATCGCCATGCCGAGCCCGGTGCCGCCGCTGCCGCTCCGCGTGGTGAAGTATGGCTCGAACACCCGGCGCAGCGTATCCGGGGTGAAGCCGGCGCCGTTGTCGCGCACGGCGACCTCCGCATAGTGCACCGCGGCGCCACGCCGCGTGCCTTCGACGCGCCGCACCGTGATCTCCAGATGCCGGTCAGTGACGGTCTGCATGGCATCGAGGGCATTGCTCACGACATTCTTCAGCACCCGGCCGATCTGCTCCGCATCGGCGCGGATCGAGGGAGGCGAACCCGCGTCGTTCACCGTGACCCGCACCGCCTCGCCCTCCAGGCGGGGCGCGAACAGGGCGAGGACCTGCGCGATAGTGGCGCGGAGATCGCAGGATGCCGGGCGCGGAGTCGGCAGCCGGGCGAACTCGGAGAACTCGTCGACCAGGCGCCGCAGACTGTCGACCTCCTCGAGAATGGTGGCGGTCTCCTCCTCGAGCGCCCGGTCGAAATCGTCCGGCGACCGGGTGCGGGTCCGGCGCAGGTTCTCCACCGCCAGACGGATCGGTGAGAGGGGATTCTTCACCTCGTGGGCGATCCGGCGCGCCACGTCCTGCCACGCGGCGATCTTCTCGGCCGCTCCCCGCTGCCGCTCGCTCTCCTCCAGCGCTTCCAGCATCTGTTCGAACGACAGGGTGAGCCGCCGCACCTCATCGCGCGCCCGTCCGGCCGTGAGGGGCGCCGCGGCGCGCTCGGCGGTGAGGGAGTCGACCCGGGCCACCAGGGAGCGGATCGGCCGGGAGATCCCCTGCGCGAGCAGGGCCCCGACAATGAGGGCGCTGATCACGGCGAACGGGGCGACACCGGCGAGCGAGGTCAGCAGTTGGCGCCGGATCCGCCAGGCGTCCCCCTCCGGCACCGACAGCCGGATCCGCCAGCCGTCGCCGCCGAGCGGCAGATCGGCCGTGACGCGCTGCTCGGCGAAATGGGACTCTCCCGCCGTGGCGACGATGGTGGAATCGGGATCGAGGAGGTGAACCGGTTCACCCGACACCTCGCTCAACCTGCGCATGAGAGGTTCTCCGAGCAGGGACGAGCCGATGAGGATGAGTTCGTCTCCGGTCTGGCGAACGGGGCGGACGGCGATGTGAGCGAGCCGGGGGCGTGGCTCGCCGGCGGCAGCGGATGCTGATGAGGGAAGCTGTCGCAGCCGCACAATCCCCCCCGGCTCTGCCCCGATGGCGTCGGCCGCCCCGCCCGACGGCGCGCTTCCGAAGGAGGCCGGCCAGCCCGCCGCGATCGTGCCGGCCGGATCCCGAATCTCCACCTGATCGAGACCGTGGCGCTCGGCCAGGGATCGGGCGATCGAGGTTCCGGCCGCCTCCGTTCCCTGGCGCAGAAAACGCCGGGCATCGCGATCTCCTTCGAGGTCGGCCGCGGCGCGGGCGACCCGGGCCGCTGTCTCGTCCCGGTGTCCGGCCACCAGAACGCCCGCCTGGCGACGGACCTGCGCCAGACGATCGTCGGTTTCCTCACGGGCGCGGTGTCCCGCCTGCATGAGCGGCACTCCGACGGCGACCCCCATCGGCAGAAGGGCGGCGGCCAGCAGGGA
>CBDUYA010000174.1:0-7200 GCA_965371335.1 uncultured bacterium
CTCACGGCGGCATCAGTGCCTGCCGCCCCCGCGGCCCGCGCACAGAAGTCCGATGCGGATACCGCCGGCCGGCAGGACCGTGTCGATGACGCAGAGACTCCGACCGGTGGGACCGGGACCGACGAGCCGGTGGAGGCTGCGGCGGAGAAGGTGGAGGGCGACGGCTCCGTCGAGGTTCCGGCGGAGCTGGAGACGATTCTCACCGCCGGGGCCGGCGTCGACTTCGAGAAGCTGAAGCTGCAGATGCCGATTATCTGCCTGCAGACGTGGGAGGAGCAGGCGGCGCTCGAGGCGTTGCGTCCGCTGGCCGGCGCCATGAAGCGGGCGTTTTTCACCTGGTCGGCAACTCGCGGCATCGTGAAAGAGGACGGGACCGTCATGGGGGAGATGTACTGCGATCCGATCCAGACCCTCGAGTTCATCCGCCGCCAGAAAGCCAACGGTCTCTATGTCCTGATCGACTTCCGCCATTGCCTGGACGATCGCAAGGTCGTGCGGATGATGCGTGAGATGTTCGAAGCGGGCGAAACCGGCCGCGGCATGCTGGTCCTGACGGCGCCGGTGATCCCGATCCCGCCGGAGCTGCAGCCCGCCTGCCGGGTGTTCGACTGGCCGCAGGGTGGATCGATCGATTTCGATCAGGTCCTCGACGAAGTGCGGATCGAGCTCTCCACCGCCGGCGGCGAAGCGGTCGATCTCGATCCGGAGACCCGGCGTCGACTCATCGAGAGAGTGCAGGGGATGCCGGTCGGCCGGGCACGCTTCGAATTCCTCTGCGCCCTGCGGGGCCGGGAGCAGCGCGGAGGATAGATCGAGAGCGGATCAGGCGGGGTCGTTCGAGCCGCTTTTCAGGATTTCCAGAACGTCGTCAACCTCGACCTTGCCTCTCAGCTCACCGGCCAGGAACTGCACCAGGCTGTCGAGCGCCGTCTGCAGATTGCGTTCGCGCTGCAGCGGGGGATCTTCGGCCACGTTCGCCAGCAGGACGCGCCGATCGATGCGGCCGTCCGGTTCGATCGCCACGTCACGCAACAGATCGGCGCGCTCGAAGGCGGCGTTGCGCAGCTTCCTGCGCAGTCGGACGACCTCTTCGGCGCCATGCTTCTGCCCGGCACGATCGAGGATCAGCGCCACCGCCTCTCCGTAGCGATCGAGGGCCCGCTCGAGTGCTTCGTCGGGCGGCGCGAAGGCCGGCTCGACCGGCTGCGGAGCAGGAGAATCGAGCGCCAGCAGTTGAATCCGTATGAGGCCTGCCGACAGCAGGGAATGGAGCGCCTGCCAGGTCTGAAAGCGTCCCTGGCCGGATCTCTTCACGATCGTCCTGACCGTCCGCCGTCCGTCCACGAGGCCGAGAACGGTCTGTTCCGCAGCGGACAGAGTGAGCGACGTATCAACATGTCCCGGAGACTTGACGGGCGCCAGGATGACCCCGTCGCTCTGGATCTTCTCGCGCACGCGGGACCATTCGTCGAGGCGCCGGGTGCCTTCGATGATCAGGGTCATGATCCCCGCCTCGAGGGTGATTTTCTCAGGCTGGGGAGTTCCCTCCCTGAACTCGAACGATCCCCGCTTCCACGTGAAGAGCGAGTAGATAATATCGGTCACCTGGCCCCGCACATGTTCCCACAGGGTGTGCGGTGTCAGCAGCCCCACGCGGACGAGCGATTTGCCGAGTCGTTCCTGATTGCCGATCGACGGCTCCGCCCGCCGCAACTGGGTCTCGGTCACGATCCGGTGCGACACGAGGTATTCTCCCAGGCGATCCTCCACCAGGGTGGAGCGGGCGAATATGATGCTCCCCTTCTCCCACTCGAGGACCTTCGAGATCCCGGCGCTCTGGCAGAACAGCGAACCGGTTTTCCGGTTGTTTGCCAGCAGCAGCATGATATCGGGCAGGGGAACGAACTGCAGGCTCCCCGCCAGCAGCGTGCTGCTCATCCGCGCGTCCGGGCAATAATGATGTCAAGCGTTCTCATGCCTTTATCCCGTAAATGAACGACCCGGTCAAAGTTAGGTTGTCGGGACCGTTCGGGCAACGTAACGCCTTCTCATTTGTCGGATCAGCAGGGGCCGCGCAGCGTTCCGCGTCGATGACGGAATCGTCAGCCGCAGTCGTCGTCACGAAATCGTCACCGGATTGCCACGATGCAGCCGGCGAAGGCCCACAGGCTGGCTGCAGGAGGCGCCCTATCGTGTTGAAGGGGAAGCGTCCTATAATTTCCCGGAAGACTCCCGGGACAGCAGGAGACGGGCAGAAATGTCCCAGACCATCCTGGTTGTTGATGACGAAATCGATATCCTCGATCTCGTCCGCTATAACCTGACGCAGGCGGGATACCGCGTGGTGACCGCCGCCGACGGCCGCCAGGCCGTCGACATGGCCCGCCGCGAACGGCCCGCTCTCATCGTTCTCGATCTGATGCTGCCACTTCTCTCCGGTATCGAAGTCGCCCGGATTCTGCGCCAGGACGAGAAAACCCGCGATACGCCGCTCCTGATGCTGACCGCCCGGGGTGAGGAGGTTGATCGGATCGTCGGCTTCGAGCTGGGGGCGGCCGACTACGTGGTCAAGCCGTTTTCGCCGCGCGAGCTGGTGTTACGGGTCCAGGCAATCCTGAAAAGGAGCGGTGCCGGGAGCCCGCAGGGAGAGCGGCTCATCTTCGATCCTCTGGTGATCGATCCCGACTCACACACCGTGCGCCTGCATGACGAGGAAATCGATCTCACGGTGACCGAATTCAAGCTGCTCCTCCGCCTCGCCGGCCGGCCGGGACGGGCCTTCAGCCGCGATCAGCTGCTGAGCGACGTGTGGGGCTACGGGGGCGACCTCGAAACCCGGACCGTCGATACGCACGTCAAACGCCTGCGCGGCAAGCTGGGCGATTTCGGGCGCTGGATTCAAACGGTAAGGGGAGTCGGATACCGCTTTCGTCCGGCCGGCTCCAAAAGAGGCTGACTGAGCCCGAGAGGCCCTGCACTGCGCATCCAGCACCGCCTGACGCTCACCATCGTTGTCGTCGCCGCGCTCTCCACGCTGACCGCCGGGATTTTTCTTCATGTCACCGTCGGTCGTCGAGTCACCGACCAGATGATCGAGCGCCTGCAGCAGGAGTCGCTGCTGGCCCGGAGCCTGCTCGCGGGAGAACGCGACCTCGCCAGCGCGGCCGATGGCCTGGCCGATCGGATCGGTACGAGCCTCGATCTCCGGATGACGGTTATCGCAGCCGACGGGACCGTGCTCGGGGATAGCGAGCTCGATGGCATCGCCCTGGCGACCGTGGAGAGTCATGCCGATCGCCCGGAGGTCATCGCCGCTCTCCGTGACGGAAATGGCGCTTCGATCCGCCACAGCGACACCATCGGTGAGCGGCTTCTTTACATTGCGACCCGCGTCGATCCGGGCAGCCCCGAGCGCGGTATCGTGCGTCTGGCCATGGCGCTGACCGCGGTGCGCAGCGCCCAGGAGGCGATTCGCCTGCCGATCCTGACGGCGGCACTCCTGGCGATCGTCGCCGCGACCTTCCTCGGGCACTTCGCCGCGGGGCGCCATGCCGGCCGGCTCCGGCTGCTGTCGCGCGCCGCCGCGGAGATCGCGGCCGGCCACGCGGAAGCGAGGGCGGCGATTGCGGGCCGCGACGAGGTGACCGAACTCGGCTTGTCCCTCAATCGCATGGCCGAGCACCTCGAAGAGCGCCTGACGCTGTTGTCCCGGGAGCGCCACCGGTTGCGCACCGTCCTCGACGGGATGGTGGAGGGGGTCCTGCTGACCGATTCGAGCGGACGGATTCTGCTGGCGAACGGCGCATTCCAGAGAATCTTCGACGCCCGGCCGCCGGTAGAGGGGCGTCGGCCCCTCGAGACAGCCAGGATCCCGGCACTGCAGGATGCGATCGAGGCGGCGATGGTGGCCAGGCAGCCGATCAGCCGTGAGATCAACCTCGGTGGAGATACCAACAAGGTGATCCGCGCCAGCCTCGCCGCCATCCTGGACTCCGGTGAGCCGATGGGCGCAGTGGGGGTGTTCCACGATGTGACCGAGCTGAAGCGGCTGGAGCAGATTCGCAAGGATTTCGTCGCCAATGTCTCGCACGAGTTGCGCACCCCGCTGACGGCGATCAAGGGGTATGCCGAGACCCTGCGGGACGGCGCGCTGCACGATCCGCAGCAGGCCGCGGAGTTCGTGCAGATCATCGATCGCCACGCCGATCGACTCAAGGCATTGATTGACGATCTTCTTGATCTCTCCGCCATCGAGCAGGGGACGGTACATCTGGAGATCTCCCCGGTCTCGCTGCTCGAGGTGGTCGAGCAGGCGGTCGGGGTGGTCCGGACGCTGGCTGATGAGAAGGAGCAGACGATTCAGATCGACATCCCGGCCGGGACGCCGAACGTCCTGGCCGATCGCCAGCGCCTCTCTCAAGTCATGATCATCCTGCTCGACAACGCGGTGAAATTCACCCCGGCCGCGGGGAAGGTCGGTATCTCCGCCCGGCGCCTCGATGACCGGCTGGCCCTGTCGGTACGGGACACCGGCATCGGCATTCCGAAGGATGAACAGGAGCGTATTTTCGAGCGCTTCTACCGCACCGATGCCTCGCGCGACCGCCGGGAGGGAGGCACCGGCCTCGGTCTCGCCATCGCCAAGCATCTGGTCCAGGCGATGGGAGGGACGATCGATGTCGACAGCCGCGAGGGGAAGGGGACGACCTTCCGGGTCGTTCTGCCGGCGGCCTGACGTTCGCGGCGGCGCTGTCCGCCGCTGGGATCGTCCGTCCCACGAGCGAACGCCGGCATGTGTCGCGCCGCCGCTTTCCCGTCCGCAACACCACGCCGCGCCCTTCACGAGCCTCGCGCCGCCGTGGCATGAGGATTGCTCTCCCGATCTGGCGGCGAATGAACAGGTCGACTGGAGGCAGCCATGTCGCTCAAGCTGGAACCGATCGAGAGCCCGCCGTTTCGGGCCCTGGTTGCCGACGATCAGCCGGATATCCTCGAGGCGCTGCGGGTGTTGCTGAAGATGGACGGCTGCGAGCTGGAGACAGTGAGTTCGACCGCAGGCATCCTCCAGGCTCTGGCGGGGCGGGAATTCGACGTGCTCCTGATGGATCTCAACTATGCGCGCGACACCACCTCGGGCAGGGAAGGTCTCGACGTGCTGGCGGAGATCCGCGCTCTCGATCCGGTCCTGCCGATCGTGGCGATGACCGCCTGGAGCACGATCGATCTGGCGGTGGAGAGCATGCGCCGCGGCGTCGGCGACTTTGTCCGGAAGCCGTGGGAAAACGACCGGCTGATGGCCACCCTGCGCGTTCAGGTGGAGCGCGGGAAGGTCCGCAGGGCGAGGCGCTTGCGGGAGGCGGCGAGGCATCGCCGGGCTGAGGAGCGCGCTTCCCGCCTGCAGCGACGGGAAAGAGAGCTCAACGAGGCGGGCGAGGTGCAGCGCGCCCAGTTGCCGTGCTCCCTGCCCCGCCTCGACGGATACGAGATTTCCGGGACATGGCGTCCGGCCCGCGCCGTCGGCGGCGACCTGTTCGATTTCTTTCCGATCGAAGGAGACGCGATCGGTCTCTGCATCGCCGACGCTGCGGGTAAAGGGTTGCCGGCCGCGCTCATCATGTCGAGTGTGCAGGCCGCTGTGGAGGCGGTGGCGGAGAGCGGAGCCGAACCGGACGTCGTGTGCGCGAAGGTGAACCGCCTGCTGTGCCGCCACATGGCGGCCTCCCGGTATGTCACCTGCTTCTACGGCAGGCTCGAGCCGCAACGCCGGCACCTCTCCTTCACCAACGCCGGCCACCATGCGCCGATTCTGATGCACGCCGACGGGACCCACCAGCGCCTGACCACCGGCGGCGGCGTCCTGGGAAGCTTCCCGCAGTGGCAATACAAGCGGGGAGAAGTCGCTCTGCGTTCGGGCGATCGCCTCGTCCTGTTTACCGACGGGCTCACCGAAGCGACCGATGCCGAGGGGGTGGAGTTCGGCGAGGAGCGCATCGTTGAGGTGGTGCGCGCCAACCGCTGTCTGAGCGCCGCAGTGCTCGAGGCCAGGGTGATGGACTCCGTGGCGCAGTTCGGTGATGGTGTCCTGCAGGACGATGCCACGCTGGCGGTGCTCTCGGTCGAAGACTGAGCCTTCGTCGCTCGGACTTGCCCGACTCAAACCCTCAGCTGCGCCGCCGCCTCTCTCTCCACCAGCCACAGCAGCGCGCCGTCCACCGGGTGGATCGCGCGTGACGGCAGACGCTGCGGGGGAGCGTCCCCCTTGATCACCGCTTTGAGCGTTGCCGCCTTGGCGGCGCCGGCGACCAGGAAAACGATGTTCGCGGCGTGGTTGATCACCGGGAGGGTGAGCGTGATCCGTTCTCCCCTCCGATCCGGGGGCCGGGCGGCGACCACCCATCGCTGCGTTTCGTCGAGCGCCGGCGAGCCGGGAAAGAGCGACGCCGTGTGCCCGTCGGCTCCCATGCCGAGCAGCACCAGATCGAACCGGGGCCACCCCCCCGGCTGCGGACGAAAGAAGCGCCGCAGCTCTTCCTCGTACAGCGCCGCCGCGGTCACGGCATCCGGCTCCTCGCTCCGGACCCGATGAATGCTGGCGGGCGGCACCTCGGCCGGAGCCAGCATGGCATCCTGCGCCATCCGGTAGTTACTGTCGCAGTGGTCGGGGGGGACATGGCGTTCGTCTCCCCAGAAAAAGTGAACGCGGTCCCAGGGAACGGTTCCGCGGTATGGCGCGTTGCGGTCGGCGAGAAGGCGATAGAGGCCGCGCGGGGTCGAGCCTCCCGCCAGAGCGATGCAGCAGGTGCCGGCGCGCCCGGCGGCGGCCGTGGCGATACGGGCGAACTCCGCCGCCGCGTCCCGGTACAGGGCGGCGGTGTCCTCGGCGACGCGGATCAACGTCAGGCGGCCTTGCCGGCGTAGATGTCCATGATGGCGTGCAGCAGCTTGACCGCGTTGCCCTTTTTGCGCTGGAACGAATTGCGGCCGATGATCGACCCGAAACCACCGCCGGCGTGGATACCGCGGATCTCCTCCAGCAGCTGATCGTCGGAGCTGGCCGCGCCGCCCGAGAAAATCACGATGCGCCGGCCGGCGAAGGTGCACTGCACGATGTGTCTGACCCGGTCGGCTATCGTTTCGATCGGGATGCCTTCCTTCTCGTACACCTTGCGGGCGGCGTCCTGGCCGAGGTGGCTGGAGGGG
>CBDUYA010000175.1:0-7180 GCA_965371335.1 uncultured bacterium
GGTGAAGTCGGAAGGGTTCGATGGTCCGCGGGCGGTGTGGGGGAGCAGCTACAGTGCGACATTGCTTCTCCGGCTGGCCGCGTCCCACGGCAATGATCTCAGCGCGGTGCTCGCCTTCTCACCGGCCTCCGGTGGCCCGCTGGCAGCATGTCGTGGGGAGGACGTCGCCGGATCCATTACCATCCCCGCGATCATCATGCGTCCCGCATCTGAAATGCAGAGAGACGCGACGCGGAAGCAACTGGCGATCTTCAAAGAGCACGGCTTCGAGACCTATGTGGCCGGAAACGGCGTTCATGGCTCGTCGATGCTGGCCCCATCCCGGGTGAAGGGGAGTGTCGATGAGACCTGGAGCGTGGTCCTCAGCTTCCTGGAGAAAGCACTGACGCGGTAGAGGCTTCAGGAGATGCCTGGTTTGCCGCGTCACGACTCAACCTGGTGCGCGCAGCCCGTTAGCTTTTTCCTCTCCCGCCCTGCCCCGCTTCCCTCCCTGCTGTGCCAGCCACGACTCGAACAGTTGACGGGCACCTCGCGAAAAGATGCGCGCATGTGGCGAGGAGAAGAGATCCCGGCGAGTGTTTCCCCTATCGATTGCCGGCGCCTATCATGTCAGGTGGAGGTGTGAGGCGTGGTCGACATCGACGTTTCCTTCGTGGCGCTGGTCCTGCTGCTCGGGTTCGCGATCAGCCTTCTGTCCGGGTATCTGGGCATCGGTGGCGGGATCGTCATGGCGCCGGCGCTCCTCTATCTGCCGCCGCTCCTCGGCCTCGGGACGCTCGACATGAAGCAGGTGACCGGCCTCACCATCACCCATGCGCTCTTCGCCTCTCTATCGGGAGTGTTCCGGCATCACCGGCAGAGGCATGTGAATCGACAGTTGATCGCCTGGATGGGTGGCAGCATTGTTGTCGGTGGTCTGTCGGGCGCACTGCTCTCGCAGTGGATATCCAGCCGGCTGTTGATGGCCATATTCGCCGCGCTGGCGTTGGTTGCCGCGGCCCTGATGTTCCTGCCGAGGCCGGGGGTCGTGGAAGAGTGCGACGCCGACGCCTGTGAGTTCAATCGTTCCCTCGCCATCTTCATCGCGCTCGCCGTCGGTCTGTTCGGTGGCATGATCGGGCAGGGCGGTTCGTTCATCCTGATTCCGCTGATGCTCTACGTTCTCAGGCTGCCGACGCGCGTCGTGATCGGCAGTAACCTGGGGCTGGTGTTTCTCGCCTCGCTGGCCGGTTTCGCCGGCAAGCTCTCGACCGGCCAGGTTCCCCTCGTCCTGGCCGCGATCCTCATCACCGGCGCCTTGCCCGGCGCCCGGATAGGGAGTGTCCTCAGCCAGCAGACCCGGCCGGTGTGGTTAAGGCTCGCCCTGGCCGTCATCATCGCCGTCTCGGCGCTCGGGATCAGCATCGATGTGATGATGCAGAAGTAGATCTTCCGCTGTGAGGGTTCATGTGCAGGAGCCGGTCTGCTGATCCTTGAAGGCGGCGACCGTGTTGGCGAGAATCAACGCCGCCCGATCCGCGTCGTCGAGATTGGTGGGACTCCCCACTGAAAGACGCAGCGTGGCGAGCGCCAGTGGATCGGGCACCCCCATCGCCTTGAGCGCAGAGGAGACGTGCGGCTTGCCGGAGTGGCAGGCGGCGCCCGCGGCCACGGCGAGACCCTCGGCGCGCGTTGCGATTTCCTGCGCAATCGTCCCGGGGAAGGCGACCGAGATGGTGTTCGGCAGCCGCTCGACGTTCCCGCCGTGAACGACCATATCGGGCAGTTTGCCGCGCAGCTGATCCTCCAGGCGATTGCGAACCTCGCGAAGGTGTTGGGTGCGCGCCGGCAGCTCGCGCGAGGCGAGCGCGCAGGCGGCGCCGAGGCCGACGATCGCGGGGACGTTTTCGGTCCCCGCACGGCGGCCCGATTCGTGGCCCGCGCCCCGCATGAATCCGGCGAACGGGGTGCGCCGGCGGAGGAAGAGCGCTCCGACCCCTTTCGGCGCGTAGAGCTTGTGGCCGGCGACGGTGAGCAGGTCGACGTTCAGCTCAGCGGCCGTGAAGGGGAGCTTGCCGACGCTCTGCGCCGAGTCGCTGTGGATCGGAATTCCTCGTGCACGGGCCAGTCGGCCGATCTCGGCGATCGGCTGGAGCACGCCGGTCTCGTTCTGCGCGTGGATGATCGAGATCAGCGCCGTGTCAGGGCGCAGGGCCGCTTCGACCTCGCCGGTGACCACGCGGCCGTCCCGGTCGACGCCGACCCGGGTGACCTCCCAGCCGCGGCTCTCGAGGTAGCGGCACGGCTCCTCGATCGCCGGGTGCTCGACGGCCGAGATCACCAGGTGGCGCCCCCGCTCCGCCACCGCTTCCGCCACGCCGATGATGGCGGCGTTGTCCGCCTCGGTGCCGCCGCCGGTGAAGATCACCTCGTCGGCCGCGCAGCCGAGCAGGGCGGCGACCTGATCACGCGCCTTCTCCACCGCCTCGCGGGCGCGGCGCCCGTAGATGTGCGCCGATGAGGGGTTTCCCCACAGGTCGCGCAGCGCGGGGATCATCGCCTCCGCCACATCCGGTGCGACCGGCGAGGTGGCGTTGTAGTCGAGATAGATCGGATCGGGCGCGGCCATCAACGAATCTCCCTGAATATCAGTCGTCCCTGCTGTACATCACCTTTCCGCCGACGATGGTGTAAACGATCTCGGTCGATGGCAGTTCGTCCTCAGGAACCGTCATGATGTTCTGCGACAGGATGGTGATGTCGGCCAGCTTGCCGGCCGACAGCGAGCCCTTGATCTCCTCCTCGAACGCTGCGTAGGCGGCGCTGAGGGTGTACGATTTCAGCGCCTCCAGCCGGCTCAGCCGCTGCCGCGGAAAGAAGATCGAGCCGTCCTTCAGCTTGCGTGACACGGTTGCGTAATAGCTCGCGATCGGGCTGACGTCCTCCACCGGCGCATCGGTGCCGTTGCTGACGACGGCGCCGGCGTCGAGCAGGCTCTTCCAGACGTACGCTCCCTCTCTGGCGCGCTGCTCGCCGAGCCGGGCGATGACGAAGGGCGCATCCGAGGTGCAGTGGATCCCCTGCATCGAGGCGATCACCCCCAGCTTGCCGAAGCGGGGAATGTCGTCGGGATGCAGGTGCTGCGCATGCTCGTCGCGCCAGCGCAGGTCCCTCCTGTCCGGATGGGCGGCGAAGGTCTTGGCGAAGATGTCGAGCGTCTCCCGGTTGGCGCGATCGCCGATGGCGTGCACGCACATCTGAAAATCGTTCTCGATCGCCCAGGCCGCGGTGGCCGCGACATCTTCGACCGTGTCGGTGTTCAGGCCGGTGCCCTCCGGCAGGTCGGCGTAAGGCTCGAGCAGCCAGGCGCCGCGGGAGCCGAGGGCGCCGTCGATGCTTCGCTTGATGGCGCGCACCGTGAGGTGATTGTCGCCGTAGCCGATCATCCGGTGCTGCGGCCCCAGCTCGGCGAGGCGCTCGAGCGGCTCACGCAGCATCACCCAGAGGCGGATGCCGAGTCGTCCGTCGTCGACCATGTTCTTCAGAACGTCGACCGTCTCGAACGACGATCCGGCATCCTGAAAGCTGGTGATCCCCTTGGCGAGCGATTCGCGCGCCGCCAGCGCCGCCAGTCGCCGGGGATCCGGCGGCATCGCGTCGCGGGTCGCCGCCTCCAGCAGCGCCGACGCCCTCTCGCGGAAGACGCCGATCGGGTTCCCGCCGGCATCCTTGAGGATCTCGCCTCCCGGCGGGTCGGGGGTGTCGCGGGTGACACCCGACATCTCCATCGCCTTCGCATTGGCGAAGGTGGCGTGGCCGCTGGCATGCCGCAGGATCACCGGGTTGCCGGGCGACACCGCGCTCAGCGCATGGTGCAGGGGAAAGCCTTCGACGTTCGGCTCCGGCAGGGGATCCCACTTCGACTGGTGCCAGCCGCGGCCGCGGATCAGCTCACCCGGCTGCGCCTGGGCGACCGCGTCCGCCACCATGGCGACGATCTCGCCCCAGTTCTTTGTCTCCATCAACTGCAACTGCATTCGGGCGTCGCCCACACCGAGGAAGTGGCCGTGCCCTTCGATGAACCCCGGGATGGCGGTCCGGCCCGCGAGGTCGATCACCTCGGTCCGCTCGCCGATCCAGGCATCGATCGCGTCGTTGGATCCGACGGCGACGATCCGATCGCCCCGCACCGCCATCGCCTCGGCCTCCGGCAACGCCTCGTCGACCGTGATGATCGTGCCGTTGCGGAGCACCATGTCGGCCGTCTCCACCGACGGTCCGGCGCAGCCGGTTGCAGCCAGGAGCGCGCCGAGGATCAGACTTGAGAACCCCCGCCGGCGTGATTTGTCGCTCCTCATCGTTGACCTCCCGCGATCGGGACCTCCCGCGATCGGAATGTTGGGTGAAGCGTACGTGAGACGGGCGGGAGAATGCAACAATCCGGTGCGTGGCGGGTCGCCGGCGGGACGCCCCCCCCCGCTGGGATGTGCCCGGAGCGGCCGCCCGGCCGGGCTTGTCTCGAAGGCGGCGCCTCGATATAGTTCTTCCATCAATAGGAGTCAGTCGATGAACATTGGCGTCATTGGTTCGGGTGCCATCGGACCGGATCTGGCCTACGGCTTCATCTCCGCCCTGACCAAAGGCCGGGGAGGCAAGGTCTACCTGCTGGACATCAGGAAGGAAGCGCTCGATGCAGGGATGGAGCGCATACGCGGCTACATGAACAAGGGTCTGGCTCGGGGGAAGCTGCATCCGAAGGCGGCGAAGGCGATCGAGGCGGGTCTCGTTCCGACGATGGAGATGAAGGACCTCGCCGATTGCGACTACGTGCTCGAGGCGGCCACCGAGGACCTGTTGGTCAAGCGGGCGATCCTGAAGAAGCTCGAGGAGGTGGTCCGTCCCGATTGCCTGATCGGCTTCTCCACCTCGGGCCTCCCGCGGGTGCAGATCGCCGCGGAGATGAAGCATCCCGAGCGGTGCTTCGTGAACCATCCGTTCTTCCCGGCGTGGCGCGCTCTGCCGGTCGAGATCGTGCTGTCCGGCGACGCAACGTACGGCCGGCGCATGCTCGACACGATGCGCCTCCTCGGCAAGATCCCGATCGTGACCAAAGACGTCGCCTGCTTCGCGGCCGACGACATCTTCGTCAACTACTGCGCCGAGGCGGCGCGCATCTTCGCCGAGGGCAGGGCGACGCCGTCCCAGGTCGACACGATCGTCAACGCCGCCATCGGCGGCGGCGGGCCGTTCAACGTGATGGACCTGACGAAAGGTAATTTACTGAACATTCACTGCATGGAGTTGATGAAGGAAGCGTCGACCGGCAGCGAGTGGTTCACGCCGCCTCCCATCTTCGCCAGGCAGGCGAACGCGCCTTGGCATGACCGGAAGAACCCCGGCGACCCGGCGCACGACGAAACGCTGCAACGGGAAGTCCTCGATCGCATTCTGGCCGTGCTGCTGGCGCGGACCTATTTCGTCGTCGACAACGGCATCTGCGATCCGACGGAGCTCAACTGGCTCACCCGCACGGCGCTCGGCTTCAGCAAGGGGCTGCTCGATCTCGCTGTGGACCTCGGAGCGGATCGCGTGCATGCGCTCTGCACCGCCTATGCGGAGAAGCATCCCGGGTTCGAAGTGCCCGCCAGCATTGCGAACAAGACGTTGATCGACTTCAGGGGGAACGTGAAGGTGGAGCGGGACGGCGACATTGCCGTCATCACCATCTACCGGCCCGAGGTGAAGAACGCCCTCGACGAGCGGACCATGACCGAGCTCACCACCGCCTTCGAGGAGCTGGCGGCCGACGACGCGGTGCGCGGCGTTGTGTTGACCAGCGCCGATGGATCGCTCGCCGGCGCCGACATCATGGAGCTGGCGGCGCTGAAGACGCCGGAAGAGGCGCGCGACAAGTGTCTCAAAGGCCACCGCAGCATGGGCCGGATGTTCGCCGCGAACAAGCCGGTGGTGGCCGCCGTCGACGGCCCGGTCCTCGGCGGCGGAGCGGAACTGTCGATGTGCTGCCACGCCCGGGTGGTCGGGCGGGGCCTGATGACCGGCCAGCCGGAGGTCAACCTCGGCATTATCCCGGGCTACGGCGGGACGCAACGCCTGCCGCGGCTGATCGGTGTCGAGCGGGGCATCGAGCTGCTGCGCACCGGACGTCCGTTCGGCGCGAAGGAGGCGTGTGCGTGGGGCTGGGCGACCGGTGAGCCGGCCGACGACCCGGTGGCGACAGCGAAGGATCTGATCCGCCGGCATCTCGACGGCAAAGTCAAACTGGCTCCGGTCGATCCGAAGCCGCTTGCGGTGCCGGACAAACTGCCAACAGTGAACATCGGCCATCGCTCGCTCGCCATCGACGCCATCCTCGTCGCCGTCATCCGCGACGGATTGTCGCGGCCGCTGGATGAGGGGCTTAGTGTTGAATCGGACGGCTTCGCGCGTTGCAAGAAGACGGTCGACTACGACATCGGCATGAAGAACTTCATCCAGAACGGCCCCCGCGTCCCCGCGGAATTCATGCACGAGTAACGGAGGCAGGCATGACCAACAGCAACGCCATCGTGATCCTCAATGGGGCCCGGCGGACGCCGCGCGCGGACATCCTGATCGGCAACAAGAAGCCGGGGCTTTTCTCCCGCTTCACGGCGACGCAGCTCGGCGGCATGGCGATCCGGGCGACCCTCGACAACACCCCGATCGACAAAGGGCTCATCGGTCACGTCGTCATGGGCATGGCGCAGCACAGCCACCGTGACTCGATCTACGGCGCCCAGGGGATGCGCTGGCGCGGCGGTCTCGGCACCGACGTTCCGGCGCTGACCGTGGCGCGCATCTGCGGCAGCGGCGCCGAGGCGGTCGCCGTCGGCACGGAGATGATCCTCGCCGGCGTGCGGCACGACGAGGCCCGCCCGTTCAGCGTCGTCGGCGGCGCCGAGAGCATGCAGTATCCCTTCTGCCTGTTCAACTACCGGGGGCGGCCGGTCGGTGCCACGGTGCAGAAGTTCGGCCCCGTCGACGTCAAGGGGCTGCCGCCGGGATCGCACCTGCAGGACGCCCTGCTGATGGGGCTCTACGATCCGGGCGCCGGCATGGGGATGGCCAACACCGGCGAGGAGCTGGCCCGGCGCTACGGCATCACCCGCGCCGAGAGCGACCAGTTCGGCTATCGATCGCACGTCAACGCGAAGAAAGCGCG
>CBDUYA010000176.1:0-7162 GCA_965371335.1 uncultured bacterium
GGGGAGAGCCGCGCGCTTACCTGTTCGATCTTGATCGGGTGACGGCGACGGTCGGGATGCGCGCGGCCCGCGATCCGCGGATGTACTACATCGCCAGGATGCACTGGAGCGAGCCGGCGATGGCGGCGATCGGCGAAGAACTCTACCGGCACGTCCGCGCCCACCTGGGAAAGGCGCGCAAGTGCATCGTGCTCGATCTCGACAATACCCTGTGGGGCGGGGTGGTGGGAGAGGAGGGGGTGATGGGCGTGCGGATCGGCGAAGGGGATCCGGTCTCCGAGGCGTATCGCGATTTTCAGTACCGGGTCCGCGCCCTGAAGAGCCGCGGCATCCTGCTCGCCGTCTGCAGCAAGAACAATCCGGAGGACGCGCTGGAGGTGTTCCGCCAGCGCAACATGCCGCTCAAGGAGGATGATTTCGCGGCGCTGGAGATCAGCTGGGACCACAAGCATATCGCCCTGCGCCGCATCGCCGAGAGCCTGAACATCGGGACCGACAGCATGGTGTTCGTCGACGACAGCCCGGCCGAGACGACCCTCATCGCCCAGATGATGCCGGAGGTGAAGACCGTGCGCTTTCCCTCCGATCCGAGCCTGTTCGGCGAGGTTATCGATCGCCTGTGCGAATTCGAGAAGGTGCAGATCCTTGCCGATGATGCCAGAAAGACCGAGCTCTACCATGCGAACCGCGAGCGGGAGAGCGCCCGGCAGGAGATCGGTGATCTCAGCGCCTATCTGAAGAGCCTGGGGATGCGGGTCCACGTGCGCGCGGCGGGCGATGGCGACCTGGCGCGGGTCCATCAGCTGTTCACCAAGACCAACCAGTTCAACCTGACCACCATCCGCTACACCATGCCGCAGGTGGAGTCGTTCCATCGCAGCCCCAACCACGATCTGGTGATCGTCTCGGCCGAGGACCGGTTTGGTGAGCTCGGGATCATCGGCCTCTACCTGCTCGTCCTGAAGAAGGAGCGGGCGGTGATCGACAGCTTCCTGCTGAGCTGCCGCGCCATGGGGCGCGGCATCGAGACGGCGCTGATGAACCGCGTCAAGCGGCGGGCGCGTGAGAAGGTGCCGGGCGGGACGATCGGGGCGCTCTTCCTGCCGACCAGGAAGAACAAACCGGCGGCCGCCTTCTACGAGCAGCAGGGCTTGGCGCCCGCTCCGGAGCAGCCGGCGGAGGGGCGGGCTTTCGCCATGGACGTGGACAGCAGCCGGCCGGTCGACTGCTCCTGGATCCACGAGGAGCACGACGAAACCGGCCCCGCTTGAGGCCATCGACTTATGCTCAGGACCATGGCGTTCATCGTGGCGCTTGCCGCCATGTCATGCGGCGTATTCTTCGCCGCCGACCGGATTGATCCACACCGGCAGTGGCCGCAATGGCGCGGTCCGCTCGGCACCGGAGTCGCCCCGCACGGTGACCCGCCGATCAAATGGAGCGAGACCGACAACGTCCGCTGGAAAGCCGTGCTCCCCGGCCTCGGCCACTCGACGCCGATCGTCTGGGACGACCGCATCTACCTGACGACCGCGGTTCCGCATGGAGAGCAGGTCGCGCCGCCGGAGCGGGACGCCCCGGGAGCGCATCACAATATGCCGGCGGCGCGCCGGCAGAAGTTCATCATCATGGCGATCGATCGCCGGGACGGCTCCACCGTCTGGCAACGGATGGTGCGCGACGAACAGCCGCACGAGGGGACCCACGCCACCGGCAGCTGGGCCTCCAGTTCACCCGTGACCGACGGTGAGCATCTGTACGCCTCGTTCGGATCGCGCGGCCTCTACGCTCTCGACTGGGACGGGAAGGTGATCTGGCAGATCGACCTCGGCGACATGCGCACCCGTCACGGACATGGGGAGGGAAGCTCGCCGGCGCTGTCCGGCAACACCCTGGTCGTCAACTGGGATCATCAGGGGGAGTCGTTCGTCGTCGCTCTCGACAAGCGGACCGGGAAGGAGCGCTGGCGGGCGGCGCGCGACGAGATCACCTCCTGGTCGACGCCGCTGATCGTGGAGCATGACGGCCGCCAGCAGGTGGTCGTCAGCGCCACGCGCCGGGTGCGCGCCTACGACCTTGGCAGCGGCGAGTTGATCTGGGAGGTCGCGGGCCTGTCGCGCAACGTCGTCGCGTCGCCCGTCGCGGCCGACGGCTTCGTCTACCTCGCCAACAGCTACGACTGGCAGGCAATGCTGGCGATCCGCCTGGAGGGGGCGCGGGGCGACATCACCGGCACCGATCGGGTCGTCTGGACGCGTGACCGTCACACGCCGTACGTCCCGTCGCCGCTGCTGTACGATGGCATGCTCTTCTTTCTGAAGCACAACCAAGGGATTCTCAGCAACGTCGATGCGCACAGCGGCGCGACCCACTTCGGGCCGGAGCGCCTGCCCGGTATCCGGAATGTCTTCGCCTCGCCGGTCGGTGCCGCCGGGCGCGTCTACATCGCCGACCGCGCCGGCAACACAGTGGTGATCAGGCGGGGAGCGCAGCTCGAGGTCCTGGCCCGCAACCGGCTCGATGATTCCTTCTCGGCATCGCCCGCCGTGGCCGGAGACGAGATCTTTCTGCGCGGGGAGAAGCATCTCTACTGCCTGGCGGCGGAGCGTGAAGCACCGGCGCCCGCCCGCGGCCGGTGAGTCGCCGGCGATCGATCTAGCGCAACCCTTCGACATGGTAAAGGGTGGAGAGAACCCGCCGGTAGCTGTAGACGTAGGAGCTGCCGTCGCCGGAGAAGAGAACGAAGCTGACGTCGAGCAGGCCGGCCGGATCGGCCGGCATGACCTCCTTCCAGAAGATCTTCTGACCGGTGCGCAGATCGAGCCGGTGAATGCGCTGCGGCAGATCGCCCCGGTGGCCGATCATCAGCGTGTCGCCGTCGTCGTTCCAGCCGAACACGACATCACCCGGAACGACGCCGGGCACCGGCCGCGGGTCGCCCTCGCCGACCGGATAGATCATCAATTGACCCGTCGGGTCGAGGGCGATGACGGACCGGCCGTCGGGCGATATGACTAAGCGGAAGGCGATTCCTTCCGGTGTGATCGGGCGGGGCGTGGCGCCTTCCGACTCGAGCAGGTAGAGACGAGCCGGGCGGCCGCCCTCGCTGCCGACAAACAGGAGCCGTTTCCCATCCGGAAACCATCGCGCCGCGCCGAAACGAAAGCCGGGGACCGAAATCGTTCTCGCTTCGCCCGCCCCGCGTGGCAGGATGACGAACCGGTCGCGATGCCCGAGTGGGGTGGCCAGGACCGACTTTCCGTCGGGGGAGAGTGCCAGCGAGACTCCCTCGCCCAGCAGCACCGGTGGTGAGCCGTCGGTGCGGCGCAGGTAGATCGTATAGCTCGGCCCGCCGCCCTGCCCCTGCTCCTCGAACAGCACCCATTCGCCGTCGGCGGAGAGAGCGCTCGGCCGCGACCAGTCGAGCCACGACAGGTCGCGCTCCTCGGTCTCGCCGGGGGCGAGCCCTATCTGTCCGCGCCGCTTGGTGTTGCGGGTCAGCAGAACCCTCCCCGCGGGCGACACGTCCTGCAGCGTCAGGTCGGCGGGGGCGCTGTCGATCATGCGCTGGTTGCCGTCGAGGTCGACGCCGTAGAGGGCACGCACGTTGCCGGTCGTCCCGGCGGTGTACCAGATCTCGTCGCCGTCGGGCGACCAGGCGAGTCCCGCGCAGCTGCTGTAGAGCTCGGTCAGCATGCGGCTGTCGCCGGACAGATCGACCACGCCGACCTGCCCGCGGTCGTCACCCGGCGCGGGATGGTGCAGAAAGCCGATTCGGCGGCCGTCGCGGGAAAAACGCGGAGCGTTGAGCCAGCCCTGGGTCTCGAACAACACGGTGCCGATCGGATACTCGAGGCGGTAGATGCCGCCAACCTGGCGGGCGACGGCGAGACGAACGCCGGCCGGGTCCCAGTCGGCGTCCTGCACGCTCTCCAGAACGCGGCGGGGCACACCGCCGGCCAGCGGGACGCGGGCGAGGGTCCCGGCGCGCATCCAGCCGCCCGAGAAGACCGCATCGAGCAGCACCGCCAGCTCGCCGCTCGGTGACACTCCGAGGATCTCGGCGGGGGAAATCCCGAGGGAGCGCGAACCGGGGCTGCCGGGGCGGGTCAGAAAGAGCTCAGTCGGCTGGCCTTCCCAGCCGGCGCCGTAGACCACCGACTGACCCTCCGGTGTGAAGCGCGCCGAGAAGATCAACCCCTGGCGGAAGGTGAGCTGGCTGTAGGTCGGGTGCGAACCATCCGGGCGCGTTTGCCGGCCGGATATGAAGGCGGCGGCGATCAGAATCACCGCGACCAGGGCCGCGGCAAGCGGACGCACGCGCATGACGCGGGCCGGAATACCGCGCGGCCGCTGCAGCGCTCCCGATTCCGACACGCCCGAAAGCGCTTCGAGCTGGAACGCCAGATCGCGGGCCGACTGAAAGCGCTCGCCCGGACTCTTCTCCAGGCAGTGCTGCACGATCCGATCGAAGCCGGCCGGAATCTCCCGGTTGATGCGCGACACTTCGGGCGGCTCGTCCTTCAGGATGGCGTTCATCGTCTCGACCGAAGAGGGAGCGCGGAACGCCGGCCGTCCGGTCAGCATCTCGTGGAGGATGCTGCCGAAAGTGAACAGGTCGGAGCGATGATCGGTCGCCTGACCGCGCACCTGCTCGGGTGACATGTAACCGGCCGTGCCGACCACCACCCCCACGCCGGTCTCGACGCGGGTCGGAGCCGAGGACACGTTGGCATCACCCGGATCGGGAAGGGTCAGCTTGGCGAGACCGAAATCGAGGATCTTCAGCCGGCCGTCGCCGGTGATGAACAGGTTCTCCGGCTTGAGGTCGCGATGAACGATCCCCCGGTCGTGTGCCGCTGCCAGCCCCGGCGCCATCTGCCGGGCAAAATCGATCGCCTTGCGCAGCGGCAGCGGAGAGCCGCCCAGCTTGTCGCGCAGCGTTTCCCCTTCCAGCAGCTCCTCGACCACGTAGGGGACTCCCTCGTGCGTGCCGGTGTCGTGGACGGCGAGGATGTTGGGGTGGTTGAGCTGGCCGGTGGCGCGCGCCTCCTGCGCGAAGCGGCGCAGCCGATCGGGATCGCCGGCGAACGACGAGGGGAGGACCTTGATCGCCACCTCACGCGACAGGCGATCGTCGCGGGCGCGGTAGACCTCTCCCATGCCCCCCGCGCCGATCAGGTCGATGATCTCGTAGTGGCCGAGCCGAGTGCCGGGTTTGAGCGACATGGCCGGCAGAGAATAACAGAGTGCGGCGGCGAATCGAAGGATCAGGCTGTCGATCCGCCAATGCCGGGGTAGAATAGGCGCCGCATCGCGTGTCCATTACCGAAAGGGAGGTCTGTGAGCATGATTGCGAGGGGTGTCGTCTCTCTGTTCGTGGCGTTCGTTCTGCAGGCCGGGATCGGCGTCGTTTCCGCCCAGGTCCCGGACGAGTTCACCAACCTGAAGATCCTGCCGAAGGACATCGGCAAGCGCGAGCTGGTCGGCATCATGCGCCAGTTCGCCGGGGGCCTGGGGGTGCGCTGCACCCACTGCCATCCGGGGAAGACTCCCGGCACGCTCGAAGGGGTCGATTTTGCCAGCGACGAGCTGAAGACCAAGAAGGTGTCGCGTGAGATGATGAAGATGGTCGGCGAGATCAACGACCGCCTGGTGCCGGCGGCGGGGATCGAGGCGCCGGTGCGGGTGCGCTGCGTCACCTGCCACCGGGGAGTCACCCAGCCGCAGAGCCTCGACCGGCTGCTCCTTGCGGTCGCCCAGGATAAGGGCGTCGGCGCCGCGATCGGGAAATATCGGGAGCTGCGCGAGCAGTACTACGGCAGCGGCGCCTATTCGTTCTCGGCCGGCACTCTCAATACGGTGGCCGAGTCACTGGCCCGCGAGCGGGATGATCTGGAGGGGGCCATCACCTTCATGAAGGTCAACGTCGAGGTGAATCCCACCGCCGCCCGCAGCCACCTCCTGCTGGGACAGTTCCAGGCGTCGCATGGCGAGAAGGATGCTGCTATCGCCAGCATGGAGAAGAGCCTCGAGCTGCAGCCGGACAACGACTACGCCAGGAAGCTCCTCAAGGAGACGCGCGGAGGGGAGTGAGGCACACCTCGGCTGCACCGGCCCGGGGCAGGGGCCTGATCCGCCGGCTCCTCCTCGGCGCCGCCGTCTTCATGGCGGTCATCCAGTTGATCCCGGCCCGTCGCACCAACCCGCCGGTCCGTTCGGACATCAAGGCGCCCGGGGAGGTTGGGGAGATTCTGCGCCGCGCCTGCTACGACTGTCATTCTCACGAGACCCGTTGGCCATGGTACAGCCGCGTCGCGCCGATCTCCTGGTGGGTGGTGTCGCACGTCAACGAGGCGAGAGGCGACCTCAATTTCTCCGAGTGGCCCCGCTTTGATCCCGAGCTGGCCGGCATGGCGCTGCGCGACATCGAGAGGCAGGTCGCGCAGGAGAAGATGCCGCTCCCGAACTACGCCATCATGCATGCGGGCGCGCGTCTCAGCGACGAAGAGCGCGAGACGCTGATCAATTGGGCGCGCTCGGGTCCCTGACCGGGGCCGCGGTCCGGCCGGCGGGGGCGTCGCCGAGCTGCGTCGCGATCATCCGGTAGGCGACGTAGTACTTGGTGATGTTGCCGACGTAGCGGACCGTCTCGCTGCCGATGCTCCGCGCCGCCAGCACCTCGACGTTGTCGAACCAGCGGTTCGGATCGAACCCCTTGCTCTTCGCCGTGGCGCGCAGCCGCACGATGCGCCGCGGTCCCGCGTTGTAGGCCGCCAGGCCGAACAGGTGGCGTTGCGCCGCCTCGAGCCCCTCGTCGTCGAAGTAGCGATCGACGATGAAGCGGAGATACTTCACGCCGGCGTGAATGTTGTCTTCCAGCCGCGTGATGTCGGTGAACCCCATCTCGGCGGCGGTTGCCGGCAGGATCTGCATCACCCCCACCGCGCCGCGGTGGCTGCGGAGATCCTGGCGCAGCCGGGACTCCTGGTAGGCCTGGGCGGCGATCAGCGTCCAATCGAATCCGTACTCGCCGGCGTACTTCCTGAACAGCGAGGAGATCTCCTCGAGGCGCGCCCGCTCCGGCGTATCGAGGGGCGAGCGGACCCATCGTTCCTCGTGCAGGTAGAGGTTGAAGATGACGTTGCCGAACAGCGTTCCC
>CBDUYA010000177.1:0-7077 GCA_965371335.1 uncultured bacterium
CTGGCCGGCGAGGGGGTGCGCTTCCTCGATCTCGGCAGCGGCGACGGCCGGGTGGTGTTTCTCGCGGCGCTCACCGGCGCGCACGCCACCGGCATCGAATACGATCGCACCCTGCACCGCATCGCGCGCAAATGCCGCAAGGATCTCGAAGGGGTGCTGCCGCTGGAGCGCATTGACCTGCGCCGGGGTGATTTCTTCAAAGAGGACTGGGGGCGGTACGACGTGCTTTTCTATTACGTCGACGGCAGCTTCAACCAGGCCGGTATCCAGCGGAAGCTCCTCGAGGAAATGCGGGAGGATGCGCTCCTGCTGCTCTACCATCCGCAGGAGCCTTTTCCGAGCGTGGAGGAGGTCGCCGCCTACGGCGCCGTGCACGTCTTCCGGCGCGTCCCCTGAACGAGTGTCCCGTCGATGGAACACTCGCTCTCTACCTGAGGATCTCCGGCAGCTCCTGCTTCGGCGGCAGCGGCGCGGGGAGCGGCTTGCGCGGCAGCATTTCTTCGCGCACGGCGGTGTGGTAGACGAAGGTCGCCACGATCGCCGCCGCCTGCATCAGGTCGCCCGGCTCGATGTGATCGTAGGTGTCCATGTCGGAATGGTGCGTCCGCGACATGTAGTCGAGCGGATCCTGAATGAACTGAAAGCCGGGAAGACCGACGGCGTCAAACGCCTGATGGTCGGTCCCTCCGGTGTTGCGGATGGCCAGCGTGCCGGCACCCATGTCGCCGAACGGCGCCAGCCACGCCTCGAAGATCGGCCGCACCATGTCATTGCCCTGCAGGTAGACGCCGCGGATCTTGCCGCTGCCGTTGTCGAAATTGAAATAGCCCGCCAGGCTTCCGTGCTCCGGCCTCAGCCGCATGGTCACCGGGTCGCCGAAGTGATTCGCCACGTAACCCTGTGAACCGTGGTGGCCGACCTCTTCGGAGCCCCACAGGGCGAGCCGCACCGTGCGGTCCATATCGAGGTCGAGCGTCTTGAGGATGCGCAGCGCCTCCATCATGACGGCGCAGCCGGCGGCGTTGTCGCCGGCCCCGGTGCCGGCGTGCCACGAGTCGAGGTGCGCCCCCATCATCACGACTTCGTCCTTGGCCGCGCCGCCGGGAAGCTCCGCGATCACGTTCAGGCCATCCTCCGCCTCGTGCAGTGTGGCATCGAGCTCGACTTCGACGACGACCCGCAGATCACGCTCGACCAGGCGCACCAGGCGGTTGTACTGCTCCGGCATCATGCGGATGGTCGGCGGAGGGAGCGGCGCTCCCGGCAGCCACGACCCGGCCGCCTCGACGAAGATCTGTCCGCCGTCGCCCCGTCCGTCGACAGAAAGCACAGCCGCCACTCCCTCGTCGCGCAGGAAGGCGTTCAGGCGGCCGAGGATGCGTCGCTTGTTGGCGTAGTAGTCGGCTTGAATCGGCCGCGGCGTATAGCTGCGCACCCTGAAGCGCTCCTCGCGATCGGAGGGGAAGGTCAGAAGCGGCCACTCGATCACCCCCTTATGGGGCGGCTCGGGCGCCGCGAACAGCGACTCCAGATCCTCGTCCTGGTGACGACGGGTCGGCGCCGTGGTGGCCGGTTCGAGCTTTCTCTCCGGTTTGATCAGGACGATCTTCCCGCGCAGCTTGCCGGCGTGCTCGGCGGCGTAGTCGCGGATGCGGAGCGCCAGCTTCTCCAGGTCGTGGCGGTCGTCGGCGGGCTCGGTCTCGAACAGCGGCGCGAGAACGAGTTCCGCTGAGAGCGGACCGTCGGTCCCGGCGCACCAGGCCTCGGGCACGCCGATGAGCGGCACCGCCGTCGGCTCGAGCATGTGGACGGAGAGGCGGCGGTATGACCAGCCGCGCCCGAAAGGGCCCCACGATTCCAGCCCCGCTTCGGCGATTCCCCACTTCTTTATGCGCTCCACCGACCACTCGGCGGCGGTCTTGTAGGCGGGGGATCCTGGCAGCCGCGGCCCGATGACGTCGGTCAAATACCCGAGGTGCTCCATCACCTGCGAGCGTTGGAACGCTTCCGTCCGGATGCGGTGCAGCACCTCGAGATCGACCGGCTCCGCCGCTGTGATGGGCGATGCGAGCAGGCTGGCGAAGAGGGCAACGAGGAATCGAGCCTTCATGCAAATGCCTCCTGAAAAGTGTCCCGGGATCACCGCCGCTGCCGGCATCCCCGCTTCTCAATAACCCAGTAAGTGGTGAACATGCGGCGGACATCGGCCCCGGCCAGGCGGGAGTTGTCGACCGCGGCCCGGATCTCGCGGATCGTATAGGCCGCCCGGACCGAGTCGGCGAACAGTTTCCTCATCAGGCCCCGATAATAGCGCCCGTGGTGGCGTATGTGCCTGGCGATCGACCGATCGGGCGGGCGCCGCAGATCGCGGACGAACAGCGACCCCTCCGGTCGCAGAACCCGCGCGAACTCGTCGAGCGCCGGCAGCGGATCGGGCAGGTGGTGAAGCAGGGAGTTGCTCAGGACGAGATCGAATGACGACGTCCGAAACGGCAGCCGGCGTGCGCTGCCGCGCCGAAAGGTGATCGACGCTCCCGCCTGGCGGGCGCCGCGCCGCGCCCGCGCCAGCATCGGCGCCGACAGATCGACGGCGGTGATGCGCAGATCGGGTCGGACCCCGGCCAGGCGAATCGGGATCGATCCGGTGCCGGTGCCGACATCGAGGACCCGGGCCCGCAACGCCGGGCGGAGCGCCAGGACGGCCTCGAGACAGGTGCCGTCGAGCCGTTCGAGGTGACGCGTCGCCACCCCGTCGAGGTAGGCATCGGCCTCGAGGTCGTCATCCATCACCTCCGGTTCGAGAATCCGACCCATCGTCATCGTCCTTTCGGGAAAGCCCCATGAGACTATTCGCCAGGTTCCCCCGGCGTCAAGAACGCCGGGTGCCGGCGGCTGCTTATGGTGTCCATGCAGGCGGTCCGGGGCCCGCAGGCGTTTGACAGCCGCGAGAAGCGGCCGGTAGAATGCGGCACCCTTTCACACGGAGGAGCCATGAGCCAGATGCAGCACCAGCCTTATGTGCCCGCCAACAAGAACATGGCCGAGCTGACCGTGAAGGCGGTCGTGCTCGGATGCGCCATGGCCGTGGTTCTCGGCGCCGCCAATGCCTACCTCGGAATGAGGGCGGGACTGACTGTCGCCGCCACCTTCCCGGCGGCTGTGGTGGCGATGGCGGTGCTGCGCATTTTCGGCGGGACGATCCTGGAGGAGAATATCGCCCGCACCACCGCTTCCGTGGGAGAGGCGCTCATCGCGGGCGCCATCTTCACCCTGCCCGCCTTCATCCTGACCGGCGCCTGGGACGATCTCAAGTACTTCCCCAGTACCGTGATCATGATGATCGGCGGCGTGCTCGGCGTGCTGTTCGTCATCATCCTGCGCCGCACCCTGGTGGTCGAATCGGACCTTGTTTTCCCGGAGTCGATCGCCGCGGCCGAGATCGTCAAGGCGGGGCAGGGGGGGCAGACCGGCGCCGCGTTCCTGTTCGGCGCCATGGGCCTGGCCGGTTTCTGGGAGCTGCTGAAAAATTCCCGGGGTCTTCAAGTCATTCAGGATAACTACACCGGGTTCATCAACTTCGGCAAGTCGAAAATCACCATCCTGCAGAGCGAGATCGAGTACCAGGGCGGCATGCTACTGCAGACCCCCTCCGCCTCGCCCATTATGTTCGGCGTCGGCTTTATCGTCGGCACGCGGATCTCCGCCGTCCTGTTCTGCGGCGCGCTGCTGGGCTGGCTCTTCCTGGTGCCGCTGTCGCTGTTCATGAATCCGTCGATCGTCCAATCCATGGGGCCGGACGACAGCATGATCGATCTGGCGACGGCGATCTGGATGCGCCAGGTGCGGCCCCTCGCGGTCGGGACGATGATCGTGGCCGCGTTCTACACTCTCTATAACTTGAGGTCCTCGCTGGTGGCCGGGATCACCAAGGCATTCCGGGATTTCGACATGAAGGGCGCGAGCGCCGATGCGGGTGATCGGACCGAGGTCGATCTGAACCTGAAGCGGATCTTCATCGCCATCGCCATCATGGCCGCGCCGATGTTCTTCCTCTACAATTCGTTCGCACACTCGATCAGCGGCGCGCTGGTGCTGACCGTTGTGATGATCATCCTCGGCTTCCTGTTCGCCGCCGTCGCCGGCTACCTGGTCGGTCTCATCGGCAGCTCCAACAATCCGATCTCCGGATTGACGTTGAGCGCCCTGCTGATCTCGGCGGTGCTGATGGTCGCCATGGGGGTGACCGGCATCGGCGGCGTCGCCGCCGTTCTGGCGGTCGCCGGGGTCGTCTGCTGCGCCGCCGGGGTCGCCGGCGACATGATGCAGGATCTCAAGGTCGGACAGATTCTCGGCGGCACGCCGTGGCGCATGGAGACGGCGGAGATCATCGGCGTCATCTGCGCCGCCGCCATCCTGGCGCTGCCGCTGAAGGCCCTGCACGCCGTTTACACCATCGGTAGTGCCGAGCTGCCGGCGCCGCAGGCGGGGTTGATGGCGCTTCTCGCGCAGGGGATCGTCGGCGGCGAGATGGCGTGGCCGCTGGTGATCGTCGGCATGTTCCTGGCGTTCGGCCTCATCCTGATCGGGGCCCCTTCCCCGATGCTGATCGCGGTCGGCATGTACCTCCCCTTCTACTCGACGGCGGCGATCTTCGTCGGCGGCCTGATCAAGTGGCTCCTTGAATTGCAACTGAAGCGGCAGAAGGCGACCGACGAAGAGAAGAGGAGGGCGGAGAACGTCGGCGTGCTGCTGTCGTCCGGCCTCATCGCCGGCGAATCGCTGATGGCGGTGTTGCTCGCCTTCATCGTGCTGGGCGGGGAGTACTTCGGTATTTCGCAGGTGCTGCCGGCGCTGCTGAGCGAGCCGAGCGCCTGGGGCGGTCTGATCATCTACGCCGTCTGCATCTACCTGCTGGTCTGGCTGCCGCTGAAGACGATGAAGGGCGGCGGGCTGCCGGCGACCCACATCGGGTAACGGGGCGTTTCCGATCGATCGGGAGGCAGGATGCGCCGGCGCGAAGCCTCACGCAATCTTCTGCAGATGGTTCCCGAGCGCACCCAGAAGTGGGCCGGCACCGGGGAAGGAAGGGTGAAGGTCCTCGTTCCCCGCTATGGCGCCAGCCGCCTGGGTCGGTGGGTGGCCGCCTGTCTCGATCGGCCGCATATCGCCGTCAACCTGGACGACATCGGCAGCTCCGTCTGGCGCGCCTGCGACGGCCGTGCGACGGTGCAGGAGATCGCGCTGGCGCTCGAGGCCGAGTTCGGGGAACGGATTGCCCCGGCGCCCGAGCGGCTGGGGAAGTTCTTCACCGAGCTGGAGCGGGGGCGCCTGATTCGCTGGCACTAGCGAATCCGGATCGGCAGGCTGCCCCGATCGACGCCGCCATCCGCACCATCCTCGATGTGCACCGTGTAGTCCCCGCTGGGGAGCCCCTCCAGCGACAGCGGCACCTTGACCGAGCCGTCCGCGGCGTCCCCGAGCTGCAGAGGGGTGGCACGGACCACCTCCTCCCCCCGCCGGATGACCAGATTCAGTGCGGGCGGACTTCCGGACTCCCCGGGCGGAATGCGGAAACCGCAGGCGACCCGCTCATCGCCGGAGAAGCTGTTGCGCAGGGCCGGCCCCAGAGTAATGGAGACGTCGGTCTCGGCGTCCGAACCACCCGATCCCCGGTCATTGACCTCGATCCACATGCTTTCCTCCGCCAGCGAGTAGACCGACAGGCCGAGCACGCCCCCCGTGAGCTCTTCGGGCTCGGCGATCGGCAGCCGCGCCGCGCCGATCGAGGTCCCCTGCAGATCGGCGACGACGGCGGTGATCTCCTGGTCGGCCAGCGGCAGGCGTACGCGGGTGAAGAAATTGAGGCCGAACGAGGTGCGCAAGGCGGCCTGCTCGGGCGACAGGCCGATGCGCACCAGGCGGGCCAGGCGCAAGGTCTCGCGGCCGCCCTCGTCGAGCGCCACGAATCCGATCTCGAGACGGGCGACGAAACGATCCCTGTCCGGCAGGAAAATCAACTGGCTGGCCGGCAGATAGAGAACGAGGTCGGTAACCCGGCCCGCCAGGTTGACGGGGCCGGGAATGGCGCTCAGCTCCATGCCGAGATCGGGCGACAGCTCCGGTATCAGGTGGGCCGCCTGCACGGCGCGCTCCCTGGCCTGCTCGGGCAGCATCCGTACGAAGCCGCGACGGTAGCGGACGCGCGTCTTGCCCCGGTTCACCTTGACGGTGACGCTGTGTTGGAGGCCGTCGGGCGGCCCCTCCGGCGCGTAGGCGATCAGATAGTAGGCGCGACTGCCCGCCTCCATTTCGGTCAGCGATTTGAAGGCGTCGTTGGAGGTAAAGGCCATGCCGCCGGAGCCGTACGCGAGGCTCTTCAGGGCATTGGTCCGTTCCGCAGCGGAGCCGAGGCGCACCGTCGCGCCGCCCGCTTCGATCCGCGTCGCTTCCGCCGTGGCCCCACCCTCCAGGCCGCTCGATTTGATGGTGTGCAGTGTGACGCCGGAGGCTGCGGCCGAGCGGGTCAGCAGGCCGATCTGCGACGTCAGGCTCAGGTCCGCCGCGGCGATCCCGTACTCGCCTCCCGGGTTATCGGGAATCCCTTCGCCTATGTAAACCAGCGCCTTGTATCCCGGCCATGGAGCGAGGACGTCGACCATTGTCTGCATGGAACGTAGAACGCGCTCCATCACGATGGTGTCCTCGAGGGCGTAGCTGCGGGCGAGCATCTCGATTCTCCGCCCGCCTCCGGCAGCCACGGTGGGATCGCCCTTCATCCGGCCGACCTCGTCGAGGCGGGCGATACGCTCCGAGGTGAAATCGGAGATGCGTCTCTTGTCGTTCAGGCTGTTGCGCAGCGCCTGGCTCAGCAGCTCGCGGTCGGTGGTGAAGTCGACCGGCACCTCCAGCTTGCGATGGTTATCGTAGGTGACGAGCGCCACCTGATCCTCCGGGGCAAGGCCGGTCTCGATGAAGCGCTCGGCGGCGCGGCGCACGGCCCCCATGCCCATCGGCGCCGAAGTTGCATCCTCGAAGAACAGGATGAAGCGGCGCGGCAGACGACGGACCGGAACCGCA
>CBDUYA010000178.1:0-7068 GCA_965371335.1 uncultured bacterium
CCACTTCCACACCTCTTCCTCGTCGACGGTGCCGACCTTGTAGCGGGCGAGCGGCTCGACGTAGGTCGCCACCCCCTCGTCGAGCCAGGTCTGGGCGCGAGACATCTTCGGAATTGTGAGGTGAAGGAATTCGTGCGTCATCTTCCAGTCGTCCAGCAGATCTTCGAAGCGGGTCTCGCTGCCAAGAGTCAGCTCGATGCGGGGCGACGGGTAGCCGTAGGTAGTGCCGCGGCCGACGCCGCGGCCGCGGAACGGATCGATGACGAGGAGCACCCGGTCAATCGGCAGGCGGCCATAGAAGGAATGCAGTCCGTCCACCGCAATGTCGAGCCACCTGATGATCTCGTCACGTTTCAGCTCGTAGTCGGCGTAGTCGATGCTGAGCTTGATCGACATGCCGTGGCGCGACAGAACTTCGACCGGCTGGCTGGCCAGGAGAGGGGGCGCGGCCGACAGCAGGGCGATGAGCATTGATCCTATGCAGGGCACGAAACGGCATCGCCGGGGATCGTGCATGTTGTCGTCACCCTCCGCGCAGCGGGCGCCGATTGTATATCGTCCGGCATCTCCTGCGACTACATCAGCGCCTCTGCGCATCGGCGCATTGTGTGCGGGGAGACACTGATCGTGTCAATCGGTCCACGCCTGGAGCGCGGCAGCGGCCGGAATACGCTGTATTGGGACGCCCGCGCGGCTGGTACGGATCGTGCCTTGTGGATCGATCCTGTCAAGGAGGATCCTATGATGCCACGCCGCCTGTTGTCGATCGCGTTCCTCACCATTCCAATTCATCTGTTCGTCATGGCCGGGGAAGCGCCCCCGACGGAAGCGCCCGCCGGCACCTCGAAGGCCCCCGGCGAGCAGGGCGTCGATGCGGCGGCGATCGGGGCGGGGCAGCTCTTGTGGAAGAGCGCCCGCGGCCTCGTTCCGCTGCCGGTGATCGATATCGCCGTCGAGATCGAGGTGACCGGCGTTATGGCGCGCGGATCGCTGACGCAGACCTTCTCGAATACAACGGATGAAGTGATCGAGGCGGTCTATTTATTCCCCCTTCCAGAGCGGGCGGCGGTCGACACCATGGAGATGCGTATCGGCGACCGCAGGATCGTGGCGGTGGTGCAGGAGAAGGCCGAGGCAAAGCAGACCTACGAGACGGCGAAACGGGAAGGGAAGAAGGCCTCTCTGGTCGATCAGCGACGGCCCAACCTGTTCAGTACCTCCCTGGCCAACATCAACCCCGGCGAGATCGTCGAGGTGGTCATCGAATATGTGCAGGAGGTCGCCTATGAGAACGGAGAGTTCGCTCTCGCCTTCCCGCTGACCTACACGCCGCGCTATCAGCCCGCCCCCGGTGTGCGTCGCGAGATGGCGACGGGGCGGCGCGAGATAGAGACAGTGCGGCGCCAGATGGAGACGGGGCGGCGCGGGGCGGAGGACCAAGAGCCGGGCTCTCCGGCGGCATCGGCGAGCGCTGGATGCTTTATCCCGGCCGACAGCCCGCTGGCGCCGCGCGCCCGCATCGCCGTCGCGATCCGCGCCGGGATGCCCCTCGATGCGGTGCACTCCCCGTCCCATGCGATCCGGGTCGAGGAGGATGACGGCACCTGGAGGGTCGCACCCGACGCGGAGACGGTGGCGGCCGATCGCGACTTCGTCCTGCGCTGGAGGCTGGAGCGCGGCGCGGAGCCGGAGGGGACGGTCTTCATCGAGGAACGGGAGGAGGAGCGGTACGCCCTTCTGATGCTGGTCCCGCCGACAACGGAGAGCGAAGCGGGATGGGGTCTTCCGACGACGACACTGTTCATCGTCGATGTCTCCAGCTCGATGGACGGTCCGTCGATCCGGCAGGCGCGCCGGGCGCTCCGGGCGGCGCTCGACGCGCTGCGGCCGGGCGACTCGTTCAACCTGCTCCGCTTCAACGATCAGAACGAAGCATTCAGCGATCGCTTCGAGGCGGCGAACGGGCCGGCGATGGACGAGGCGAGAATATGGGTCGATCGATTGCGGGCGAGCGGCGGCACCAGTATCGCGCCGGCGGTGATCCGGGGACTCGGGATGATGGCGGATGCCGATCCCTGGCCGGCGCAGCGGGTCATTCTGATCACCGACGGTGCGGTCGGCAACGAAGAGGAGGTCTTCCGGCGGGTCTCGGCCGATCTCGGGCAGGCGCGGTTCCACGTCATCGGCATCGGATCCGCCCCGAACCGGTTCCTGATGCGCCGGCTGGCGGCGTTCGGGCGCGGCTCGTGTGATTTCATTACCAGCCTCGACGAGGTCGCCGGGCGGATGACGGCATTCCTCGGCAGGATCGATCGCCCCGTGATGACCGATCTCGCTCTCGACTGGGAGGGCGAGCCGCCGCTGGAGGTCTATCCGCAGCGTCTTCCCGATCTCTACGCCGGAGAGCCGCTCTACGTCTCCCTTCGTCTCCGTCCGAACGGCGGCGCGGCACGCGCGGTCGTGCAGGGCCGGCTCGCCGATCGGACCATCCGGACGCGGCTCGCCGTGGCGCCCGACGCCCCGCGCGGATCGGGCGTGGCGACCCGCTGGGCGCGCGCCCGGGTGCGAAGCGCGCTCGACCGGCTGTACCGCGGGGCCGATGCTGCCCTCGTTCGCAGCGAGGTGATCGAGGTGGCGCGGGTCTTCAACCTGATCACACGCTATACCAGCCTGGTGGCGGTGGAGGAATTCCGCACCGCGACGGGAGACTGGACAACCCGGCCGATCCCGGCCGGTCTCCCGCTCGGCTCGTCCCGCGCCGGAGTGACGTTGCCGCAGGGCGGCACGAACGGGCCGCTGATGCTGGTCGCCGGCCTCCTTCTGCTCACGGTAGCCGCCGTTCTCTACCTGCTGGCGTATCGCGCGGCCCGATGAGCGCCGCTGGCGGCATGTGCGGTCCGGTGAGCGCCTCCGGTGGCATGCGCGGTCCGGGGCGCAGCGCCGGCGCGCGGGGCCAGGCGGCGGCGCGACGCGCTCTGTCTCTGGCAGCGCTGCTGGCGGCGGCAGCCGGGGCGGTCCTGCTGGGGGGCCGTCTCTACCTCGGGGCGAAGGCTCAGATGGCGGCCGTTCTGATCGAGCAGGCGTACGCGGCCCACCTGCAGGACGGCGGACGGCACCGGCCATGGCCGTGGTCCGATCTGCGGCCGATCGCCAGACTCGAGGTGGCCCGCCTGGGGGTGACCCGCACGATCCTCAGCGGCGCGGCGGGGGAGTCCCTGGCGTTCGGCCTCGGCCATGTGAGCGGCACGGCGCCTCCGGCCGCCAAAGGGAACTGCGCCATCGGCGGCCACCGCGACACCTGGGCCGCCTTCATGAAGGATCTGCGGGTTGGGGACGAGATGACGATGGAGACGCGGGAGAGGCGCCGATCGTATCGCGTGTTGTCGATCGACGTCGTGGGCGAGAGCGATCTGTCGGCCATTGAGCCGGCGGAAGGCGCCCTGCTGACGCTCATCACCTGCTGGCCGTTCACCGGATTGACCAGGTCGACGCAGCGCCTCGTCGTCGTCGGTGAAGCGATTCCGGGTGACCACTCGACCGGCCGCTCCGGCGCACCTCCTCCCGTCAGGCCGTGATCTCGCCCGGTGTGTGATCGGCGCCGGTCGCCGGCAGCGAATCGATATGCAGGGTCGAGGTCGGGAAGGCGATCTCCGCGCCATGGCCGGCGATGATGCCGGAGATCTTGATCAGGATGTCGTGCTTCACTTCATGGTAGTACTTCCATTTGATCGTTTTGGTGAACGTGTAGACGAAGAAATCGACCGAGCTCGGACCGAACGAGTTGAAGTAGACCATCAGGATCTGATTGGTGTCGATCTCGGGGTGGTTCTTCAACATCGCTTCGACGTCTTTGGTGATGGCGTCCATCCGGGCGATGTCGGAGTAGCGGATCCCGATCGTTTCCTTGATGCGGCGGTTGAACATCCGCGATGGGTTCTCGATGGCGATCGTGGCGAAGATGCTGTTGGGAATATAGAGAGGGCGCTTGTCGAACGTCCGGATGCGGGTGATCCGCCAGCCGACGTGCTCAACGGTCCCCTCGATGCCGCGGTCGGGCGAGCGGATCCAGTCGCCCGCCCGGAACGGACGATCGAGATAGATCATCAGCCCGCCGAAAAAATTCGCCAGCATGTCCTTGGCGGCGAAGCCTATGGCGATCCCGCCGATCCCCCCAAACGCCAGCACGGCCGAGATGTTCACCCCGATGTTCTGCAGACCGATGAGCGTGGCGGTGATCATCACCGAGAGACGCACCAGCCTGCCGATGGCGTCGACAGTGTGAGGCTCCCATCGATTCTCATCGTCCCCGGCGTTCTTCGAGATCTCGATCAGGTTCGCCTGCATGTTCCTGATCAGGCGCACCAGGAACCAGGCGACCGCGACGATCAGCGCCAGGGAGATGGCGTCGTGCGCCAGGCGGGTCTCGAGGTCGAGGAAGGCGGCGGCGAGGGCGATGCCGAGCACCCAGATCATCATCGAGATCGGGGCCGTGAGGGCGTCGAGCAGGGCGTCGTCCCACGGGTTGCTGGTGCGCTCCAGGCGTATCTTCAGCCCCTTGAAGATCCTGCGCTGGATGAAATCGAACAGCAGCGCGAGGAAGACGACGACGAACACCTGGATCCAGGTGATCCAGCCTCCTTCGCCGGTGGAGGCGATCACCAGATCGCGGAGCCCGGCGAAGACGTTCATGTCGATCAGACCCTGGCGGGCCGTGCTCTCCTCCTCCGCTGCGGGTGAGACGGCCGGCGCCGGGTCGGTGCCGGCGTCGCCGGCCTGCGGCGTGGTATCGGCGGCCTGCGGTGCGGTGTCACCGACCGTGGCGATAGCAACCGGAAGGGGGGCGAGTCCGGCCAGAAGCAATATGAAGACGACGATCCGCTGCATCATGTGTGGGCTCCGATCCATATCGAGATCGCTCCGGCAGGGGGCCGGCCGGGTCACCGGCGGTCCCGCACCCGGCACGCCGATCCCGGGTCTATTTGAGGCCCGATCATACTAACCTGAGGGGCCCCGGGGCCGATTATCGCTGCCGGCCGTGGGGCCATGCGAGGCGTGCATCGATTCGGCGGCGCGGAGCACAGAACTGATGAAGAGACGATTGGATGGGTTCACAGCCAGGGATGCCGCGCTGCGCGATGACGTGCGCCGGCTGGGCGCCCTGGTCGGCGACGTGATCCGCGAGCAGGGAGGGAAGGACCTGTTCGGCGCCGTGGAGAAGGCCCGCCGGGCCGCCATCCGCCGCCGGGAGGGGCGGCGCGGTGCCGGCGCTGCGCTCGCCAGGGCGGTGCGGGCGCTTCCGGCGCGGCGGGCGGAAGAGCTGGTGCGCGCCTTCTCGACCTACTTCCGGGTCGTCAACCTGGCCGAGTCGGTTCACCGCATCCGGCGCCGCCGCGATCACCTGCGGCGCGCCGGCGCGCCGCCGCAGGGAAGTTTGCGGGACACGCTGCAGAGGCTCAAACGGCGGGGACGGAGCCGGGCCGACATCCGGCGTCTTCTCGCGCGGATGATGATCGAGCTGGTCTTCACCGCGCATCCGAGCGAGGCGACGCGGCGGAGCCTGCTCGAGAACGGGCAGAGGATCGCCCGCCGCCTGGTCGACCGGCTCGATCCGTCGCGGACCCCGCCAGAGGAACGGGCGGCGCTGGCGCGCATCCGCTCGGAAATCACCACGGCATGGCAGACGGAGGAGCATCCCTCCGAGCGTCCCACGGTGGCGGACGAGCGCGAGCAGGTTCTTTTCTACCTGACCGACATCCTCTACCGCATCGTGCCGCCGTTCTACGAGGAGCTGGAGGAGGCGATCGCCGGCGTGTTCGGGAACGCCGGCCGTTTCGTTGCGCCGCCCGCCATGCTCCGGTTCGCCTCCTGGGTGGGGGGCGACATGGACGGCAACCCGGCCGTCTCGGCCGCCACGATCGCCGCGTCGCTCGAGCGGCAGAGAACGGTGATCCTGCGCTGTTATCGTCGTGACATCGCAGCACTGGCGGGCCAACTGACGCAATCAGCTTCACGGGTGACGATCGACCAGGCGGTCGGGAGGAAGTTGGCGCGCTACGCAAGGATGTTCTCCGGAACCCCGGCCGCCGCCGTTCCGTCGCGCCACGCCGGCATGCCGTACCGTCGTCTGTTGCGCCTCATGGCGGCCCGGCTGGATGCGACCGCCGGCGACGGGAAACAGGGATACCGTTCGGCCGAAGAGGACACCGGCGATCTCCGCCTCATCGCCGGCAGCCTGGAAGCGAACCGCGGTGTCCAGGGGGGGGCCTTCGGCGTCCGCCGCGCCCTGCGCCGCGCCGAGACCTTTGGCTTTCATCTGGCGACGCTCGATGTCCGTCAGCATGCGATGGTGCACCGCCGGGTCGTCGGCGCGGGGCTGGGGGAGCGGAGCTGGCTTTCGCTGTCACCCGCGTCGCGGGCGAAGCGTTTGCGTGGGGCGCTGCGGGAGATGAGCGCCGGCGGCCGGTCCCGAAGCCGAGAAATGCGCACCACGCTGGCAGTCTTCCGCGCCATCGCGGAAGGCCGCGGGCGCTACGGCCCGCATGCCATCGGCCCCTACATCATCAGCATGGCCCAGGGTCTCGACGACGTGCTTTCCGTTCTGCTGCTGGCGCGCTGGGGCGGCCTGGCGACGGACGGCGGCGCGGTGCCGCTCGATGTGGCGCCGCTGTTCGAGACGATCGACGACCTGCGGGCGGCCCCCGGCGTCATCCGCGATCTGCTGGCCGATCCGATCTATCGCCGGCATCTGAAAAAGCGCGGCGATCGGCAGACGGTGATGATCGGCTACTCCGACAGCAATAAAGACAGCGGCCTGGCCGCCGCCCGCTGGGCGCTGCAGCGAGTGCAGGAGGATCTGGTCCGCGTCGCCAGGGCGGCGCGCATCGACCTGACCATCTTTCATGGCCGGGGCGGGACGATCAGCCGCGGCGGCGGCAAGACGCACAACGCGGTTCTCGCGGCGCCCGCCGGGGCGGTCGATGGCCGTCTCCGCGTCACCGAGCAGGGGGAAATGATCCACGCCAAGTACGGGCTGCGCGGTATCGCCATGCGCACGCTGGAGCAGACGAC
>CBDUYA010000179.1:0-7025 GCA_965371335.1 uncultured bacterium
GGTCCTGGAGGACGTCCCGGCCGACGACCTGTCCCGCCTGACGATGGCGGAGGCGATGGCGCGGCTCGATCTCGACCCCGCGACGGTCGACGAGGTGGTGGTCGGCAACGTCGCCCAGCCGGCCGGCACCACCACTCTGGCCCGGATCGCCGCGCTCCGTGCCGGCCTGCCCTGCCATGTGCCGGCCGTCACCATGAACCGCAACTGCGGCTCCGGGATCGATGCGATCGTGTCGGCCTATCACCGCATCGAATCGGGTCTGGCCGACCTCGTGATCGCCGGCGGGGTCGAATCGATGTCGCGCATCCCGTTTCAGCTGGGGAACGGGTTTACGCGACGGGTGATGCGGCTGCAGAAGGCCCGCAGCGGATGGAGCAGGCTGCGCTGCCTGAGCGCTTTCCGGATGAACGACCTGAAGCCGTTCTCGGCGCTGGCCGTCGGCCTGACGGATGCCATCTCCGGTCTCAACATGGGGGAGACCGCCGAGGTGCTCGCCCGCCGCTTCCACATCTCGCGCGAAGAGCAGGATACCTTCGCGCTGCGCAGTCACCAGCGCGCCGTGGCTGCCCGGCAGCGCCTGCGTGCCGAGATCGTCCCGTTCTATCCGCCGCCGCGCAGCGAGCCGGTGAACGACGACATCGGGCCCCGCGACGATCAGACCATGGAGAAGCTGGCGCGACTCAAGCCGGTTTTCGACCGGCAGTACGGCACGGTGACCGCCGGCAATTCCTGCATGATCACCGACGGTGCCGCGGCGCTGATCATCGCCTCGGAGGAGCGTGCGCGCGCCCTCGGCCTGCCTTATCTCGGGCGGATCCGTGCCTACGGGTTCGCGGGCTGCGATCCGGCGCAGATGGGGCTCGGCCCCGTCTACGCAACCCGGGTGGCGCTGCGCCGGGCTGGGCTCGGCCTGAACGAGGTGCAACTGATCGAGATCAACGAAGCTTTCGCCGCTCAGGTTCTCGCCGTGCGCCAGGCGTTCGCCTCGCCGGAGTTCGCGCGCGACGAGTTGGGGCTGGATGAGCCTCTGGGGGAGATCGATCCCGACATCACCAATGTGAACGGCGGGGCCATCGCTCTCGGCCACCCGGTCGGCTGCTCCGGCGCCCGCCTGGCCCTGACCCTGCTCAAGGAGATGGCGCGGCGCGATCTGACGCTCGGGCTGGCCACCCTCTGTATCGGGGGCGGTCAGGGAGCGGCCCTCCTGCTGGAGCGTGCATGACGGTCTCGACCTCATGAGCAATCGAAACGACCCCGAGCCGGCGGTGACCGTGGCCGATGCGCCCCGCGAGCGCGAGGAAACCGACGCGGGTGTTTCCTACCAGCTCCGTCCGGACGGGCTCGCCTTCCTGATCTTCGACCGCGCGCGGGAGAAGGTGAATGTTCTCAGCTCGGCGATCGTGGCGGTTCTGGAGCTGCTTCTCGACAAGGCCGCACGCGATCGAAACGTGCGCGGTCTCATCGTCGCCAGCGCCAAGGAAGGATCGTTCATCGCCGGGGCGGACATCCGGGAGATCGAGTCGCTGCGCTCCGCCCAGGACGCCGAGAACGCCTCGCGCCGCGGGCACCGGCTGTTCGCCAGCCTGGAGCGCATGCCGTTCCCGGTGGTGGCCGCCATTAACGGAACCTGCCTCGGAGGGGGCACCGAGCTGGCCCTCGCCTGTCACTTCCGGGTCGCGGCCGACTGGCGCCCGACGGAGATCGGCCTGCCGGAGGTGCGGCTCGGAATCCTTCCCGGCTGGGGAGGAACCCAGCGCCTGCCCCGCCTGGTGGGGATCGCCCCGGCCCTCGATCTGATCCTCACCGGCCGGTCGGTGAACGCCCGGCAGGCGCGAAAGATCGGCCTGGTCGATGCGGTCGCGTCGCCTGAGTGTCTGCTGGAGGCGGCGGAACGCCTGGTGAGTGAAGCGGTGGCAAAGCGCCGGCGGCCCCGGCGGCGGTTGAGCGACAGCCCGCTGGCGAGGCTCGATCCCCTGCGGGCGGCGCGCACCGCGCTTGTGGTCGGCATGGCCCGGCGCCGCCTGCGCAAACGGCTGAATGAGTCGCATTATCCTGCACCGTTCTTTGCCCTCGATGCGGTGTCGACCGGTCTGCAGCGCGGCATGGAGGAGGGACTGCGCCGCGAAGCTGAGCTGATCGGCCGGCTGGCGACCGGTGGGACGTGCCGCAACCTGGTGGCGATCTTCTCGATGCAGCAGGAAGCCCGCCGTTCCTCCGGCGTCAACGATCCGGCGGTGCGCCCGCGGGAGGTGCGCGCCACCGGGGTCATCGGCGCGGGGATCATGGGCGGCGGGATCGCCCAGGCACTCGCCCGTGCAGGCCTTCCGGTGCGACTCAAGGATATCGACATCAACTCCCTCGCCCGGGGCATGAAGACGGCGTACGATCTTGGCCAGAAAGAGCTGCGCAAGAAGCGGATTCCCCGGCGGGAGTTCGAACGCCGCATGGATCGCATTCTGCCGACCCTCGACTACTCCGGACTGCTGCGCTCCGAGGTCATCATCGAGGCGGTGGTGGAATCGGCCGGGGTCAAGCGCCGCGTGCTCGCCGAGCTCGAATCGTTCATGCCGGAAGGTTTCGTGTTCGCCACCAACACTTCGTCCCTCCCCATCGAGCAGATCGCCGCCGGCTGCAGGCGGCCGGACATGGTGGTCGGCATGCACTTCTTCAATCCGGTCCACCGGATGCCGCTGATCGAGGTTATTCGCGGCCCCGCCACCTCGGATGAAGCGGTGGCGACCGTGGTCGGGCTGTCGAAGCGTATCGGCAAGACGCCGGTGGTGGTGGCCGATACGCCCGGCTTTCTGGTGAACCGGATCCTGATGGCCTACCTGGGCGAGGCGTTGCTGCTGCTCGAAGAGGGAGCCCGCCTCGAGGAGGTGGACCGCGTCATGGTCGAGTTCGGGATGCCGATGGGGCCATTCGCCGTGCTCGATCAGGTCGGGCTCGATGTCGCCGCGCACGTCGCCGGCATTCTGGCCGAGGCGTTCCGCGAGCAGGCGCCGCGCGCCACGGCCCTGCAGATCATGTGCGAGAAGAAATGGTTCGGACGCAAATCGGGCCGCGGGTTTTACCTCTACGACGATGGCCGTCGTCGCCGCGGTGGCGTCGGAGGCGGCCCGGGCCGCCCGAACGGGGAGGTCTACGGCCTCATCACCTCGCGCGAGCGGCGTCCGCTCGATGCGGGGGCGCTCGAAGCGCGCCTGGTGCTGCCGATGATCAATGAAGCGGCGCGCTGCCTGGAGGCAGAGATCGTGCAGACACCGGCCGAGGTCGATCTTGCCATGGTGATGGGCGCCGGGTTTCCTCCCTTCCGCGGCGGAGTGCTGCATCATGCCGACGGTCTTGGCCTCATGACGGTCGTGCAGGGACTCGAGGTTCTGGCGTCGCACCACGGCCGCCGCTTCCAGCCGGCAGAACTCCTGGTCGACGCGGCACGCGCCAACCGCCGCTTTTTTTCGTCCTGACCGCGCCCCGCCGGGCGCCCGATAACGGAGATTCGAGAATGCCTCCGAGAAGCTTCATGAAATCGCTGTTCAACGGCCGTCTCGAAGCCGACATGGTCTTTCCCTACCCGCGCGCGACCGCCGAGACGGACCAGACGCTCGATCTGGTTCTCGAGACCTTCCGCGGCTGGGCGGCCGAAAATCTTGATGGCGGGGCGATCGATCGCAAAGGAGCGTTTCCCGCCGACGAGGTCGCCGGCCTGAAGGAACTCGGGATGTTCGGCATGACCATTCCCGAGGAGTACGGCGGAGCCGGGCTCCCGCTGACTGCCTACTGCCGGCTGATGGAGGAGATCTGCCGGCACTGCGCCGCCACCGCCACCATCATCGGAGCCCATCTCGGCATCGGCAGCAAGGGGATTCTTCTCTACGGCAACGACGAGCAGAAGCGACGCTGGCTGCCCCGTGTCGCCAGCGGGGATCTGCTGTCGGCCTATGCCCTGACCGAGCCGGCCTCCGGCTCGGATGCCGCCTCGCTCACCACCCGGGCCGCATGGGACGCGTCGCGGCGCGCCTGGATCCTGAACGGGACCAAGCGCTTCATCACCAACGGTGGGCAGGCGGGGCTGTTCACCGTGTTCGCGCGCACCAAGATCAACGGCGCCGACAAGATCAGCGCCTTCATCGTCAGCCGGGATCTGCCGGGCGTGTCGACCGGCAGGGAAGAGGACAAGCTCGGCCTGAAAGGCTCGTCGACCACCGATCTGATGCTGGAGAACACGCCGGTCCCGGCGGAGGATCTTCTGGGAGAGCCGGGACGTGGATTCAAGTACGCCATGGAGATCCTGAACGATGGGCGCCTGTCGCTGGCCGCCGGCGCCGTCGGGGCTGCCAGGGAGATGATCGACCGAAGCGTCGAGTTCGCGCTCGAGAGAAAGCAGTTCAACCGCCCGATTGCCGAGTTCGAGATGATCCGCGGCAAGGTGGCGGAGATGATGACCGGCACCTACGCGGCGGAGAGCATGGTCTATCTTACCACCGGCATGGCCGAGCGCCAG
Organism: uncultured bacterium; assembly: GCA_965371335.1. Classification (GTDB taxonomy): domain Bacteria; phylum Acidobacteriota; class Polarisedimenticolia; order Gp22-AA2; family Gp22-AA2; genus CBDUYA01. The sequence continues at coordinate 4,505 of CBDUYA010000179.1, forward strand.
GACCTCGACTACTCGATCGAATCGGCCCTCTGCAAGATCTTCTCGTCGGAAAACGCCTGGAGGGTCGTGAACCACGCCGTGCAGATCGCCGGCGGCAACGGGTTCATCAAGGAGTATCCGTACGAGCGTTACCTGCGCGACTGCCGGATCAACATGATCTTCGAGGGCACGAACGAGATCCTGCGGGTTTTCGTCACCCTGGCCGGGATTCAGAACTTGGGGGAGGAGCTGAGGAAGGTCGGCAAGGCGCTGCGCGATCCGATCTCCCAGATCGGCGTCCTCTCGGACTTCGCCGTCAGGAAAATCCGCCGGGCGATCACCGACGAGCAGTTCCCCGACATCCAGCCGCCGCTGGTGCGCACCGCCATCCGGGCCGCGCGCTACGCGGAAATGCTGTCGATCGCCGCCGAGCGGGCGTTGCGCCGGCATGGCAGGTCGATCGTCGAGCGCCAGTTTCTGCAGGAACGCCTGTCCGAGGCGGCGGGTGATCTCTACGCACTGATCGCCTGCCTGTCACGGGCCAACAGCCGCATCTGCGAACATGGGGTCGAGGTGGCGCGCCGCGACATCCTGCTGACGCGCACCTTCGGCAATACCGCCTGGCGCCGCATCCGCAGGCTGCTGCGCCGCATGGACAAGAACCAGGACGCCAACCTGATTCGCGTCAGCGACCTGGCCTATGCCGATAAGGGGTATGGACACTAGCGGGCAGATTTCTGACGGCGTCCCTCTCTCATGTCGGGAGGGAGATCCGCGTTGCCGATGTTGACCATGACCTTCCACCCGCCGTTGTCTTCCTTGCGCCAGATCATGACGTAGTTTCCCGTGCCCCCCACGCCGATCGGACTGAGCGGGCTGGTGTTCTTCAGCGTCCAGGTTCCCAGTGTATAGGCGTAGTCGGCGGCGGCGGCGACCACCGCGGTGGCCGGCTCCCAGGTCAATTCAAGCCCCTGGACCTTGAACTGCGGCGCCATGGCGCGGCGGATCTCATCGTGGCCGGTCGCCTTGCCACGCTGGGGATACATCGTGCCGTCCTCCGCGAACGCCTCGACCCAGTCTTTGAGGCTGCCCGTCAGGCTGGCCTGCGCGAAGGCCCGGTCGGCGGCAAGGACCGCCTGGCGCTCCGCTTCGAGATCGACGCGGGAGCAGCCGATGGTGAGTGCGGACAACAGGGTCAGGATGAGAGCGATCGGTTGGCGATCCATGTGATCTCCTTTGTGCAGCAGTTCGTTGACGCCTCGGGATGGGAAAAGATAGCATCGAACCGGCCCTTTGACCATCATGTTCTGGAGCAGCGCCAAGGTCGCCGTTGGCGCCGGCCGGATGATCCATGCGTTGGGGAGGGGGGCCGCGGGAGGCAGGAGGGCCATGAGGATCGTGATTCTGGGAGGAGCGGGAACGATAGGGAGGGAGATCGCCCGCGATCTCGCCGGCGACGCCGGCGTCCGGGAACTGATCGTGGCCGATCGCGATCAGGAAGGCGCCCGCCAGGTGGCCCGGTCGATCGATCGCCCCGGCGTGCACGCCGTTTCGATCGATGTTGCCGACCGGCCGGTTGTCGTCCGCCTTCTCGACAAGGCCGACGCCGTGGTCAACGCCGTGCAGTACACGTTCAATATTGAGGTGATGACCGCCTGCCTGGAGGCGGGAACGAACTACCTCGATCTCGGCGGGCTGTTTCACATGACGCGCCGGCAGCTGAGGCTCGACGACGACTTCCGCCGGGCCGGTCTGCTGGCGATCCTCGGTATCGGATCCTGCCCCGGGGTGGCCAACGTACAGGCTTGCCTGCTGGCGAAACGGTTCGATGAGCTTCACTCCCTCAGAATCTACAACGGCTCGACCACTGATCGGGCCGATTCTCTCGCCTGGAGCTACTCAATCCAGACCATCCTCGATGAGATGACCACCCCGGCGGTGGTGTTTCGCGACGGCGAGTTCCGGGAGACACCGCCGCTCGGGGAGGAGGGAACCTACCGTTTTCACGACCCCATCGGCGCGACTCGCGTCCATCTGTCGCTGCACTCGGAGGTGGCGACGCTGCCGCAGAGTTTCGCCGATCGCGGTCTGCGCGAGTGCTTCTTCAAGATCTCGCGCTTCGGGTACTCCGAAGCCGCGTTTGGGCGGTTGCGCTGCCTCGTCGATCTCGGATTCGCTTCGACCTCGATGGTCGAGGCCGGAGGGGTCGCCGTCCGTCCCCGCGACGTCCTGATCGAGATGCTGAAGAGGTCGGGCGGCGCCGCCCCGGGAGGGAATCCCGGGTTCAAGGAGATCGTCACCGAAGCCCGCGGCCGCCGGTCGGGGCGTCCCGCGATGTTCAGCGCGCGCACCAGCGCCTGGCCGCCCGCCGGGCGGAAGATCAGCGGCGGGACCTTGCTGGTCGCCGCCCCGGCGGCGATCGTCGCCCGCCGGATGGCGGTCGGCGCGCTTGCGGCGACCGGTGTGCGGGCGCCGGAGCAGGTGATCGATCCGGCCCCGTTCTTCGCCCAGTTGGAGGAGAGGGGTGCGCGGACCACGGTGT
>CBDUYA010000180.1:0-6993 GCA_965371335.1 uncultured bacterium
CACCGTGAATCGGGCCGTGTGTCTCGCCGGTTTGAGGCTATACTCGCCGCTGGTTCAAGCAACGCTCCGGCTGAGATCTCCCGTCAGCATGGGGAGGGGTGAGTTGACGGTCCTGCAGCGCTTCATGACGCCTTCGCTTCTGGCGACGCTCGCCTTTCTCTTCGGCGCCCTGGCGCCCGGCTCTGTCGCCGCTGCCCCCGCGGAATCAGGAGATAGCCCGCCGCAGGCCGCCGCATCCTACACCCCGGCGGAGGAGTGCGGGGCGTGCCACGAGGCGATCCACCGCAGCTGGGCAGAGGGCCCCCACGCCGGCGCCGCGACCGGCAAAGCGTTTCTCGCCAGCCTCGAACTGGCAGTGGGGCAGGGCGCCGAGCGCGGCGATTGCGTCTGGTGCCATGCGCCGACCACCCTGGTGAGCGGAGACGTCGAGCTGCGCGACCCGGTCTCCCGGGAGGGGGTCACCTGCGACTTCTGCCATACGGTCGCCGACGTCGATCTGGCGCGGCCCGGCCACCCGTTCGAGCTCGATCCCGGAGATGTCAAGCGCGGCCCCTTCAAGTTTTCGGCCGCGGTCGGGCACGAAACCGCCTACTCCCTGCTCCACAAGGTGAGCCCGCTCCTGTGCGCCTCCTGCCACGAGTACACCAACGCTGCGGGGGTCGCGGTGTTGTCGACCTACAGCGACTGGAAGAGCGGCCCCTACCCGCTGCGGGGCGTCACCTGCCAGGAGTGCCATATGGCTCCCGTGCCGGGGACCACCGTCAAGAAAGGGATAGCGGCGCCCTCGCTCATCCGCGTGATCAACCTGCATCGCGTCGTGGGAGGCAGCGCGCGCAGCCAGCTCGATCGCGGCCTCGATCTGAAAATCGACAGCATGAGCCGGTCGGGCGGCACCGCATCCGTCACCGTCGCGGTCACCAACGCCGCCGCCGGCCATCCGATCCCCGGCGGGCTGTCGACCAAGAGCCTGATCCTCGCCGTCGGCATCGAAGTGGAGGGAGGCGACCTGCGTCATCGCCGCGAGAAGGTCTACCGCCGGGAGCTGAAGGACGATCGGGGCCGCGTTCTGAGCAGCGTGCCCGACCTGTTTCTGCGCGCCGTCTCGGTCGGCCGCGATAACCGGCTGCGTCCTCAGGAGACCCGCGTGGAGCGCTTCACTCTCCCGATTCCCCAGGGGGCCCTGGCTGTCGTGGCGCGTCTCGAGTACCGTGACGCATCGGCTCCCGGCGACGCCCCGACGACTCTGTTGATCACCGAGGCGCGTCGCGAGCTGTCCGGGCGCTGAGCAGGGCCACCTCCGGCACCCTACGGGTCACCCGCTCGGGCCCGCAGGTGATCGGGATCGGCGATCCGGAACCCCTTCTTCTCTGTCATCACGACCCCGTCCTTCCCCCAACGGCTCATGATGCGGATGACGGTCTCCTGAGTGATGCCGACCAGATCGGCGATCTCCTGGCGCGACAGCGATACCGGCATAAGCATCACGTGCGCGTCGTCCTGCCGGCCCATCCGTTCGCTGAGGGTGAGGAAGAGCCGGGCGAGGCGGACCTCGGCCCGTGACGAGCGATCCGCCAGTCTCCGGGTCAGCTCCATGAGGCGCCGGGTCAGTCCGGCGAGGAGGGCGCGCACGAGACGCGGGTTGGCCGCCATGAGGGCGAAGAATCGGTCGGCCGGCAGGGTGAGAACCGAGCCGGCCTCCAGGGTTCTGGCGCTGGCCGGCAACGGCCTTCCTTCCAGAACGGCGACGACGCCGACCGGATCGCCAGGGCCGAGGATCTCCAGGATGATCTCCTTGCCGGCCGCCGCACCTTTCACGATCTTGAAGCGACCGGCCAGGATGAAGTGCAGCTGCTCCGCCGAGTCCCCCTCCCTGAACACCTGCTCCCCCGGCTCGAAGGATCGAATGATCGCCAGAGGACGGAGACGCTCGCGCTCTTCCGCCGACAGCTTCTGAAACAGGGGTATCACCGCCCATGGAATCTTGCGGGCGGGTGAGCGGGTCGGCATTCTGTCCCCCCGGAGGTCGTCGCCGCAGCACGTTGCCGGCCGATGCCCGGCCCCGCAGAGAGTATCAGAAGAGTCATTACGGCTGCGATCTGATCTAGATCATGGCTCCTCCGGGAGTTGCGGGGCAGAATTATTGTTTGGGAGGTGACACGCGCCTGCAATCTGGCCTGCGTGCACTGCCGCGCCGAGGCGATCCCGGAGCGGGAAACGGGAGAGCTGACGACCGCCGAGGGGAAGGCCCTGATCGGCGATGTCGTGATCGATTTCGAGCGCCGTGGCACGTGCTTTGCTCTGGTTTCCGTTGGAACAGATGGGAGGGCGGTTCCGGAGTCCGCGGATGCTCGCGCACCGGGGGTTGGGCGCGGGAGACGAGGATGATGGGATCGGCCAGCCGGGTTCCGGTCGCTGGGATTTGAGCTGGGCCCCAAGGCCCGTGAGAGGCGTGTGAGTCTTGAGACCGGAGTTCGACATCCCAGGCGTCCGCGAGTCGTCGCCCTCCGAAGCTCCCGGACACCATGTTCCCAGGTCCCCTTCGGACCGGACGAGCACCCCTCGGCGCGTCCGACCGAAGGTTGTCAACCCCCTCGCGTGGCCCCACTCCACGCGAGGGGGCTCTTTTTGCTCCTGCCGGTGTTTCTTCCTCTGCCGGGGCTGGAAATGGGCGTATCCCGCAAATTTCGCCCCGGGATGAAAACTTTGCAGCGAGCATCCCGAATCGGTTAACCCCGGATCACCTCTTTCGGGGAGCGATTCCGGGCCTCCGGGCGCTCTGCATAGATGCAGCACGATCGGTCTTCCGCCGCCGACTTTTTCTTGACACCCCCGCCAGTTGGTGCTATCTAGGTAATGACGTTTCGCATCCGACAAGAAGGAGGGTTCAATGAGAATTGCTGGATGTGCAGCAGCAGTACTGATCCTCGGGCTGGCGATCGTGGCGTTCGCGCCGGCGGTCGTCGCCAGCGATGACGGGGACCAGGTCGTCGTTACCCGGCCGGGTGTTGTCTTCCACAAGGCCGGTGAGGCTCACGTCCGTGGTCACGGCGTCGTGAAGTCGGTTGACGCGGCACTCGAGGCTGGCTACACCCCCTGCCGGGTTTGCTTCGGCAAAGAACTGGGAGCCAATGTGCTCGGCTCCCGGGACCTCGGCGCCGGCGGGACAAGCGCCAATCTTGGTGACGCGGCATCCTCACTCCCGGCGCCCCCGAGCAGCACGGTGAGCCAGCCTTTCGGCGTCAAGGTCAGGTCCATCGATCGGAGCGGACGGCGGAATGCCGAGGCTACGCGCAATCCGTTCGACCATCCGGAAACGCGCAAGTTTGCGACCGTGTCCGGGGCGTTCGAAGAGCGCTAAGCGGCCCGCGATCGGAGCGGTCAACCGCCGCTCCGATCGGGCTCCTGATCGTTCTGCTCTGCAGTTTGTTCCGGATGAGAGGCAAGAGACGGTGTCGCCCCGTCTCCCCTCTGATCTCCCGCGGTCGGTCACTCCTCTCCATCGCTCCGTCACCCACAACCCGGCACGCCGTTCGCTTTAAACGATCCCCCGTGGCCGTTTAATAGACGGGCGCAGGCCACCAGGCGCCGGCCGGGTGCGGCCGGTCCATTTGTAAACCTTTGTAAATTCACCTGAGTGGGCCTGCGCGCGCTTGGATGGGAGAGCCCGAATGAGGCATACTAGCGTTCTCAAATCAGCCGCCCGGGAGTCCCGTATGCGTTTCTCCTTGACCTTCACCCGGCAGGGTGCCCCATTATTCGCCGGCGCACTTGTTGTTATTGCCACCCAGGTGCTCTTCGCCCAGGAGATCCCCCCCGGCCCGGTGCGTTACACCGAGGCGCGCGAGCATCCCGTGCAGCGCACCATCAGCCTCACCGGTTCGGTCGAATCGTCGACCGTCAGCCTGGTCGCCAGCGAGGTCGAAGGGATGGTGATCCAGGTCCACGCCCGCGAAGGGGACATGGTCCGCAAGGGAGAGCCGCTTGTCCGTCTGCGCAAGACCGCCATGGAATTGCGGCGCAATGCCTCCGCGGCCCAACTCAAAGAGGCGGAGGCCCGCCTCAAGCTGGCCGAGCGGAGCCTCGCGCGGTCGCAGGATCTGTTCGAATCGAAGGTTCTGTCGCAACAGGAGCTGGACGACGCCTTCTTCGAAACCACCGCCTGGGAGGGCCGGGTCGAGCAGCTCATGGCCGAGATCGCCCGCATCGATCATGACCTCGATCGCTACACCATCCGTGCACCGTTCGCAGGATCGGTGGTGGAGGAGCATACCGAGGTCGGGGAATGGATCGCGGTCGGCGAGGCGGTGATCGAGCTCGCCTCGATGAGCGACCTCGAGATCCGGGTCGACGTTCCGGAGCGCTATTTTCGTTCCCTGCGCAAGGGCGGCGCGGCGAAGGTGACCTTCGAGTCGGTCCCCGGATACGAGGTCGCCGGCATCGTCGACACGATCATCCCGCGCGCCGATCCGCAGGCCCGCACCTTCCCGCTGAAGATTGCCATGCAGCACCCCAACGGAACGGTCGGGGTCGGCATGCTGGCACAGGTGTCGATGCCTGCCGGCGACACCTATCGCGCCATCGTCGTTCCGAAGGATGCCATCGTCGGTGACGGGGCGAATCAGCACGTCTTCCGCATCGGGTCCGACGCGACGGTCGAGCGCATCCCGGTGCAGACCGGCGATGGCCTCGGTGACTGGATCGTCATCCGCGGGGAGATCGAGGCTGGTCAGCAGGTGGTGACGCGCGGCAACGAGCGCCTCTTTCCCGGACAGCCGGTCGAGGGCGAGCCGCTGGAGTACGCGCTGCCATGAAGCTCATCGAGGACGCGGTCCGTTACCCGGTCTCCACCGCCGTCGGGGTCATTCTGCTGGTGCTGTTCGGCACCATCGGTCTCATGCAGTTGCCGATCCAGCTCACCCCCGAGGTCAATCGACCCCATATCACCGTGACCACCATCTGGCCGGGGGCCAGCCCGCTGGAGGTCGAGCGGGACGTGGTGGATGAGCAGGAAGAGCAGCTCAAGTCGCTGGAAGGGCTCGTCACGATGAAGAGCAACAGCAGCGACAGTTCGGGACAGGTCACGCTGACCTTCGCGGCCGGCACCAACCTCGACACCGCCCTCGTCAAGGTGTCCAATTCCCTCGAGCAGGTGCCAAGCTACCCCGCCACGGTCGAGAAACCGATCCTGACGACGGCAAATGCCGACGCCCGCGCTATGGCATGGTTCATTCTGCAGCCGCTGCCGGAGAATGGCTACGACGGCGACATCGCCCACCTGCACAATTTCACCGATGATTTCATCAAGCCGGCCTTTGAGCGGGTGCCGGGCGTGGCGAAATCGAACGTCTACGGCGGCCGCGAACGGGAGATGCAGGTGATCGTCAATCCGGCCCGCCTGGCGGCGCATCGCGTCACCCTGAGCGAGCTCGGGGCGGCCCTCGAAAGCGAAAATCGCAATTACAGCGGCGGCGACTTCGACGAGGGAAAGCGGCGCTACGTGGTCCGCACCGTCGGCGAGTACGGCTCGGCCGAGGATCTCGAAGAGGTCGTCATCGCGGTGCGCAACGGTGTTCCCGTCTACCTCAAGGATGTGGCGCGCCCCGAGCTCGGCTATCGCGATCCGGGCTCCCGCATCTTCTACAGGACTCAACCGGTCCTGGCGCTGAACGCCATTCCGCAGTCGGGCGCCAACGTCATGGATGCGATGGCCGACCTGAAGCAGACCATCACGGCGCTGCAGACCGATCTGCTGACCCCTCGCGGGCTGGAACTCTTCCAAGTTTATGATCAGACAGAATACATCCAATCGTCCATCGATCTGGTGCGCCAGAGCCTGGTGGTCGGCGGCATCCTCGCCATCACCATCCTGCTCCTCTTTCTGCGCAGCGCCACCAGCACGCTGGTCGTGGGGGTGAGCATCCCGATCAGCCTCATCGGCACCTTCCTCGTCATGTGGGTCTTCGGCCGCACGATCAACGTCATCAGCCTGGCCGGCATGGCGTTCGCCGTCGGCATGGTGGTCGACAATTCGATCGTGGTGCTGGAGAACATCTACCGCCACCGGCAGATGGGCAAGTCGCGACGCGCCGCCGCGATCGAGGGGAGCGGTGAGGTGTGGGGCGCCGTCCTCGCCAGCACGCTGACGACGATGGCGGTGTTCATCCCGGTCGCCTTCATCAAGGAAGAGGCGGGGCAGTTGTTCGGCGACATCGCCATCGCCATTGCCGCATCGGTGGGCCTCAGCCTGCTGGTGTCGATCACCGTCATCCCCTCCCTGTCGGCGAAGATCCTGCAGGCCGCTGCGGGCGATGGCCAACGGTCCGGCTTTCACGACCTGTGGGGCGGGGCCCGGCGCGCCGCGGCCGTACCGCGTGCGATCGGCAACACCGTTCACTGGATCACCGCATCGACGGTCAGAAGACTGGCGTTGACGATCGGCATGGCGGGCCTCTCCGTCGGTCTGGCGTTCTGGCTGATGCCGGCAACCGACTACCTGCCGCAGGGGAATCAGAATTTCCTGTTCGGGGGCCTGTCGCCACCGCCGGGCTACAGCCTCGACGAGGTGGCGGATCTGAGGTTGATCTACCAGGCCGAATTGCAATCACTGTGGGAGCACCCGGCCGGATCGCCCGAGGCGGAAGCCCTGCCGGGTGGCGGCGTTCAGGACTTCTTCTTCGGGGCGGTCAATAACGGCGCTTTCATGGGGGTCAGCGCCAATGATCCGATGCGGGTCCGCGAACTCCTCGAGCCGTTCAAGACCCTCAACGGCAAGATTCCCGGCGCCTACGCCAGGATCCAGCAGTCGAGCATCTTCCAGAGCGGTTTCGGTGATGGCCGCCAGATCGACATCGAGCTGACGGGGCCCGACCTCAACCACCTCATCGTTCTCGGCGGGGAGGTGTTCGGGCAGGTGCAGCAGTTGATGCCCGGAGTGCAGGTCCGGCCGATTCCCGGGCTCGACCTGGGCAACCCCGAGGTGCAGGTGAAGATCCA
>CBDUYA010000181.1:0-6940 GCA_965371335.1 uncultured bacterium
GAGGAGCGCCCTCGCCTCTTCGTGGCGCCCGATCTGGAACAGTATCTTGCCGTGCAGCAGCGCCTGCCGCGTGTCGAGATTGAGCCTTGCGACGAAACGATCGAGGACTTCGGCCGCCTCTTCCAGGCGTCCGGACTGGTAGAAAAGCTCTGCCAGCACGAGGGACGTTTCGCGGTTGGTCGGATTGGAGGTCAGCGCCGCCCTGTACTCCTGGATGGCCCGGCTGCGCAGCGAATCGGACTCGGCCTCCTCTCCTGCCCGGCTGAGGTGGATGTCACCCAGAAGCTTGTGGGCCTGCGCATGGTCCGGGTCGGTTTCGAGCAGGTAATCGATCAGCTCCGTTGCCCGGTCGGTGTTGTTGAGCGAAAAGTAAAGCTGTGCGGTCTCCAGAAGAAGGTCGGGGGCCGGCGCGCGCTGCAGCGCCTCCTCCAGCAGGTTGATCGCTTCCGCGTAATCGCGGTCGAGCAGCGACTGAACGGCCATCGAGTAGAGGTGGTAGGCCCGGGCGTTCTGCGACATGCTGGCGGCAGGGCTCCCCTCGTCCGCCAGCACACTGCCTCCCCACAGCGATGCTGCCAGGAGAGCGACGCAGATCCCCTGCCTCAGCATCAGTCGTTCTCCTCCTGATGGAAGGCTCCGAACTCCATCTTCAACCGTTTGGAAAGCCCCCTGAGGGTCAAGTTGAGCTGTTTCTGCTCATCGGGAAGGAAGTCGGTATCCACACCTTCGATATCGTCGATCGACTTCTCATCGTTGGTAATCCGGACCTCGATGCGGTGATGGCCGACGGACACAGTGAGGTCATGCACCCAGCGGCTCTTGCTGCCGTCTCCCTGAATCGGTGCTTCGAGAATCTGCTCACCATCCAGGCGCACGTAGATGTGCCCGGAGGTGAAGCGATGTCGCAGGCTGAGGCGCAGTGTCGCCGCCTCGACGACCGTTCTCCGCGCGGTGCGGGTCGAGGACGATCCGCTGTCCGCGTCAGAGGGGTCGGAGCCGGCAAGGGAGGCCGCCCGGGCCGATCCCGGCTGAGGGAGACGATCCGGACTGCCCGCTCCCGCATCCGCTTCGGCGGCCGGTGTGCGGTAAAAGAGGTAAGGGGCCGAGGCCAACAGAGCCAGGCAGAGAATGAACACGATCCAGCCGAGGCTGAGGGGCGAGCCCGCGGATGCCGGAATTCCGATCCTGCCGCTCCCCAGCGTGTCGGAGCCGGGCAGGGCGCCGAGTGGCCGGCTGGTGCCCGAAGAATCACCCAGCGAGCGACGTGAGATGACGTTCGGAGGAGCGGTTGTCTCCACGCCGTCCTTCCACGCGGTGGCGGCGCCCCTGAGGTCGTCTGCGAGATCGGCGCAGCGCGGGTACCGGTCGGAGGATCCCTTCGCGAGGACCCTCCGCAATATGCGATCGAAGGCCGGTGAGAGCGTCGGATTGAGCCTGGACGGAGGCGCCGGATCGACGTTCATCACCTGGTACGAGATCGCCGTGATGCTGTCGCCGAGAAACGGGCGTTCACCGGTCAGCAACTGATAGAGGGTGACCCCGAGGGCAAACTGATCGGCGTGTCCATTCACTTCGGCCCCGGTCATCTGCTCGGGCGCCATGTAGTTGGGGGTGCCGAACATTCGTCCCGGTCCGGTGCGGTCGGCCGAGACCAGGCGCGCGATGCCAAAATCGAGGATCTTCACCTGGCCCTTGTCGGTGAGCAGGAGATTGGCCGGCTTGATGTCCCGGTGCACGACGCCGTTTTCGTGAGCATAGTCGAGGGCGCGCGCCGCCTGCTCGATGACGTCGACCACCTGCATGACCGGGAGGCGCCCCCCGCTCGCCAGATGATCGTGCAGGTTCGTCCCGGTGACGTACTCCATCGCTATGTAGCTCTCCCCTTCCGCAGCCCTTTCGCCGACGTCGTAAATAGTGACGATATTGGGGTGGCTGAGTTGCCCCGCGATCCTCGCCTCGTCGAAGAACCGCGTCAGGAACTCCTCTTCCTCGCCCGGCCCGAGGGGAAAGGAGAAGGCCAGGACCTTCAGGGCGACCGTGCGGCCGATGCGTGGATCGTGCGCCTTATACACCACGCCCATGGAACCACGGCCGAGTTCCGACTCGATCTTGTAACGCCCTATAGTGCTGGGAATGCCCATCGCCTCATCTCTCCCGGCGGGGCGGCGGGTGGGGAGGGTGGAGGGCGCTGAGGATTCCGTGCGGGTGGCGATCAGAGCCGGGGTGGGACGGTCTGCGTCGCGATTTCATGTTCCGAATCTCAAGCACTACCAAGGCCCCCCCCCCGAGCGTGGTTCCACCAAGGCCCCACACATGGCCTTCAATATAGGATCCCGGCGGAACATCGTCCACAAACAGACCGCCTTCTGCCGGGAACCCGGCAGCCAGATGGCGATGACATCTCTTCCCGAAAGGCTGGCGTCAGAATTCCGACAGGCAGTGATCCGGTGAATTGCGGGGTTTGCTCAGGCAGCCTCCGCCGCCGGGGAGCTCGAGATGCCCCGCAGGAAATCGATCGCCCGGCGGCGCTGCTCGTCATCATCCTGCTCGCTGCCGACAATCTCATGGTCGGGTTCGAGCCCGGAGCCGTTCCAGTCCTTGCCGGACGGCGATAGGTAGCGGCCGACCGCCAGAAACACTCCATCGCCGTTGCGCAGCGGCAGGAGGGCGTGCAGCGCACCGATTCCCCATGTCCGCTCGCCAAGCAGCGGGACATCGAGTCGATCGCGCAGCGCGGCGGCGAGGACCTCGCAGGTACGGGCCGTCCCTTCGTCCACCAGAATCGCCAGCGGCCCCTCCCAGGCGATCCGGCGGCCGTCGGCGCGAAAGGCCTTGTCGCCATCATGGCGATCGGTGACGGTCACGATGGTCCCCTTCTCGACGAACAGGCTGGCCATGCCGATCGTTTCGGCCATGTTGTCCGATTCACAGCCTCGCAGGTCGAGCATCAGCCGACCGGCTCCGGCGGCCCTGAGAGAGTCGATTTCGCCATCGAGGCGCCGCGCGTCCCCCTTGCGAATCGAGTGGATCCTGACGATGCCGACATCCGGTTCCTCGTAAGTGCCGGTGGGTGACGGCGGAACCAGGATCCGGCGGATGAAGATCTCGGTCTTCCGATCCGTTCCTCCCATGGGGTTAACGACCACCCTGACCTCGGTGTTGTCCTCTCCGCGAAGTGTCTGGGTCGCCTCCCAGACGCCCATGCGCCGCGTCGGCCGCCCGTCGATGTTGATCAGAAGATCTCCCGTCTTCAGGCCGGCCGCGGCTGCCGGCGAGTCGGGAGCAACGGAGACCACGACGACGTAGCCCCTCAGCTTGGAGAGGGTGACCCCGATCGAAGCGGGGCGCGCCGGATGATCGCTCGCCGCCTGCCGATAGTGCTCGGGGTCGAGGTACTCATTGCCGGGGTCGAGCGCCTCCAGGAGACCCCGATAGCTCCCCTCCATCAGTTCCTCGATTTCGATCGGCTCGACGTAGTTATTGATCACCAGATAGAGGGCCTCGTTGAACACTTTCAGGGAGCCGTACGTGCCTTCGACCGCGGAGATACGGCCGAGCAGGGCCCCTGACAGGGTGAACACGATGAGAGCCGCGGTTATGACGAGCAGCACCTTCCGTTCAATCGTGATCTTCATTGGTGTTGTCTCCGATGACGTTCATAGCTCTGACCGGAACCTGGGCGGAGCCAGGGCAGCGGATCCTCTGGCTCCCCTTCGTGGCGAATCTCGAAATAGAGGGCCGGCCTGTCGAGCGTGCCGCCTTCTCCTGAACGGGCGATGACGTCGCCCCCGTAAACCTCGTCACCGACTTCCACCAGCCGTCCCCCGAGATGGCCGTAGATCGACAGGTATCCGTCAGCGTGGTCAATCACGATCAACTGGCCGTAACCGCGAAACCAACTGCTGAAGACGACACGGCCGTCGAAAACGACCCGCACGTCATCGCCCGGATCGGCTGACAGATCGATACCGGGGTGCGGGATCTCGGTCTGAAACCGGGGGTGGCGAACGTTGCCGAACGGCACCAGGAGAGGGCCAGGCGCGGGTGGTTCGAGGAGACCGTGGAAACGGGCGAAGCCGCGCGACACGATTCGGGTCCCATCCGGATTCTGCAGGGAGCTCAGGAGTGATCGCAGCTCGTTCTCCACCTGAACGAGACCCCTCATGACCTCCTCCTGTGACGCCTGCTCACCTCTGATACGGCTGACCAGGTCGGTCTTCTCACGACGACTGTGCTGCAGCCCGACCTCCCGCGCCTCAACTTCCTGCCGCAGGTTCGCCAGCGTCGCACGCGTGGCCGCGATCTCTTCCAGAGCGGTCTCCATACGGGCGCGATCGCGGCGCAATGCCTCGATTCGCTCGCCCTCGATCAAGCTCAGAGTCTCCACGACGCGCTGTGCTGAGGCGACCTCGGAAGGAGACGTCGAGGCTGCCACGACACGCAGATAGCGGGTTGGTCCGCTCTTGTAAACTTCGATCAGCCAGCGGCGCACCGCATCCTCTGACGCCTGGAGATCTCGACCAATGATGGCGGCGCGGCGGCGGGCGCTCTGGTGAGCGCGCTCGGCGTTCCTGGCGCGCCGGGCAAGCGCCTCCGCCTCGCGATGAAGCAAAGCGATCTTGAGATCGATCTCGTCAAGCTGTCCAACCAGCGAGCCGGCCCTCGATTCAGCCTGCAGGATGTGAGCCCGCAATTCTACGATCTCGCTCTGGAGACGTTGCAGACCGCTCTCATCCGCCGCCCGCCGCTCCATCTCGTTGGCCGGACCGGGTAGAGTGGCGACACCGTCCACCGGCGGCGCACAGAATGGGACGCGGAGTCCGCCGAGCGGGAGCAGCAGAAGCAGGGAAAGCAGCGCCAGCCCCACGCCCCGCCGCTGCACGCTCCGGGGCGACTCCACCAGCCGATCGAGGCGCGGGAACAAGTGGTATATCCTCCAATACATCAATGATTTACAAAACAACGCCCACATTTGAATTATAGGTCAAAAAATCGCGCCCTTCAACCTGTCGCTGCTCGGCGGGGATTTTTCGATCATCTCCGTTTGAGATTGATATAAGTATTTATGATACAAGGTGTTATGAATCACCCAAGCGAGGGTCAGTGGAGCGAAGACGCGACGGGGGGCTGCTCAGCCGAGACGGCTGCCGAGCACCCGCTCGAGCTCGGCGAGCGGCACGGCGCCCGAGCGGATCACGCGCGGAGGATCGGTGGTGAGATCGAGCACCGTCGAAGCGGAGGCCCCCAGGGTCGGGCCCGCATCCAGAATCAGCGTCACGTTGTCACCGAGAAACTCATCGACCTCGGCCGCCGTCGAGGGTGCCGGCTGCCCGCAAAGATTGGCGCTGGTGGCGATGATCGGGCCGCCGACAGCACTCGCCAGCCCCGACGCCACCGGATGAGGAGAGACGCGCAGGCCGACGCTGAAGCCCCCTCCGAGGAGGCGAGGCGGCAGATCGTGCGCCGCCGGCAGGACGAGGGTCAGGGGACCGGGCCAGAACGCCGCCGCGAGCCGGCGCGCGCCTTCCGGAAACTCACCCACGCAGAGATTGACCGAGTCGGCGTCGCCGACGATCAGGGGAAGGGCCATTTTTTCCGGGCGCCCCTTGGCGTTGAAGATGCGATCGAGGGCGGCCGCGTCACGCGGCAGCGCGCCCAGTCCGTAAAAGGTCTCCGTAGGATAGGCAACGAGGAGACCCTGGCGGAGTACTTCGGCGGCCCGAGCCAGAAGTTTGCGCTCAGGATGATGGGGGTCTATCTGTTGCACACGTCGCATCGGCTCAGCTTTCGCGTATTGATCCCTGCCTTCACTATAACGCAATTTCCCCGGCACGGGAACGAGTCGAGATGACGAAAGTCGGCCGGAGCAGGGAGCCGAAGCGAATCGAAAGCGGTCGTAATCCTCTAATCCGCGAGGTCCGTTTGCTGGAGCGGGACCGTGGCGCCCGCATGCAATGCGGGCTCTATCTCGCCTGGGGCCTGCATCTCGCCCGGGAGGCCCTGCGGTCGCGAGTTCCCGTCCGCAGCGCCTGGGTGGGGCCGGCCCTCGAGGCGACGGAGGAGGGCCGGCGGCTCAGGAGGGCGTTGCCGGCCCATTGCCCCGCCATTTTGCGGACGACGACACGCCTGCTCGAATCGATTATTCCGGGGTGCGGGGATCAGGGGGTGCTCCTCCTCGTGGAACGGCCGCGGCGCACCACGGACGATCTGATCCGCCGCCCGGCGACCCTTCTGCTGGCCACCCATGGTGTGCAGGATCCGGGAAACATCGGGTCGATTGCCCGCACCGCGTGCGCTCTCGGGATCGACGGTCTTCTGGTCCTTGAGGGATGCGCCGATCCCTTTTCCAGTCGTGCGGTGCGGGCGGCCATGGGGGCGCAGTTCCGGGTGCCGATTGCCTCCGGCAGCAGTGATGACGTGATGCCGGCGCTTGAACAGGCGGATCTGCGGATCGTGGCGACCGATGTCGCGCAGGGCTCGCCTCCTGAAGCGGTCGATCTCCGCCGTCCGACGGTGCTTTTTGTGGGGAGTGAAGGGGCCGGTCTTCCCCGCTCCATCCTGGTCCGTGCGTCGGAGACAATCCGTATCCCGATGGCCGCCGGCAGCGCATCGCTCAACGTGCACGCCGCTGCGACGATTCTGCTGTACGAGGCGGCGCGGCAGAGAAATCGCGCCGGCTGACGATCAGTCGGCCCGGTGGGAGCGCCGCCCGGGACGGGGAACACCCGTTGGCCTCGTACTCCTGGCGAGAGGGAGGTTGAAGCTGAAGACGGAGCCCTTGCCGGGCTCACTGGAGACGCGGATCGAGCAGCCGTGGAGTCTGAGGATGTCGCGCACGATCGACAGGCCGATCCCCGTTCCCTCGTACCTCCGGCCCAGGCCGGAATCGGTCTGGTAGAAGCGCTCGAAAATCCGCCCGAGGTCGGCCGGGGCGATGCCG
>CBDUYA010000182.1:0-6935 GCA_965371335.1 uncultured bacterium
CATCTCACAAATCTGAGGTGCGCCCCCGCCCCCGGAGCCTCTTCGATCTCGAGGGCAAAGGATGGCAGCCGTGAATCTCGTCGTTGAAATCGGCGCCGAAGAAGCTAACATGGAGTACGGCCTGATGATGGCCCTCGGCCCCGGCTTCTGCAACGAGATGCTTCTCCTGCGCTGGCCGGATCGGGAGCGCTGATGCTGAAGCGAATCCAGGAAACGGATGTGGTCGTGGTCGGCGGCGGGCCGACCGGTCTCGCCGCCGCGATCGCGGCGCGCCTGGCCGGGCTGGAGGCGACCGTCGTCGAGCGGTCCCTGCCCCCCATCGACAAGCCGTGCGGTGAAGGAATCATGCCGGACGGAGTGGCGATCCTCGAGCGCCTCGGCGTCGACCTCTCTTCCATGGGTGCCGTCCCGTTCGCCGGTATCGAGTTCATTCAGGACCAGATTCGCGCCCGGGGTGAGTTCCCCGGCCGTCCGGGTCTCGGGGTGCGGCGGACCACCCTGCACACGGCCCTCCTGAGGCGGGCCGAAGAGCTGCAGGTCGAGCTGTTGTGGGGCCGCGAGGTGCTCGGGCTGCACGATCTGGGAGTGGAGTTCTCGGGAGGGCCGATCCGGTCGCGCTTCGTGGTCGGAGCGGACGGAATTGATTCGCAGCTGCGCCGCGCGCTTGGTCTGGACGTGGCGCCCATCTACCGCCGATTCGGTATCAGGCGGCACTTCGAAGTCCGTCCCTGGAACGATCACGTCGAGGTCCATTTCGCCGCGGGCTGCGAGGCGTACGTCACGCCGGTCGGAAGCGACCTGGTGTGCATCGCCATCCTCATGCACGACTCGAAGCTCCGGTACGATTGCGCTCTCGAACTCTTCCCCGAGCTGGCGCACCGGGTCGAGCACGCCCCCGCACGGTCCGATCCCGAGGGGAGCGGCACGGTCTACCGGCGGACGCCGAGCGTCATCCGCGGGCGCGTGGCGCTGATCGGTGATGCGGCCGGTTCGGTCGATGCAATCACCGGCGCCGGCGTCACCCTCGGGCTCCATCAGGCCGTCAGTCTGGCCAGCTCTCTGCAGACCGGGGATCTCTCTTCCTACGACGCGGATTTTCGCAGGCTGATGAAGCTGCCGGGCGGGATGACCTCGTTCATGCTGGCGGCCAACCGGCGGCCATGGCTGCGCTGGATGATGCTCCGGACGCTCTCCACCGCACCCTGGGTCCTGTCGCAGTTGCTGAGCCTCCAAACGCGGGCTCACCTCTTCAGCTTCCACGAACAGGACATGCTGCCGGATCCGGACATTGGCCGCTGGGTCCCTCCCGGAGACAGCCATGCAGGCAGCGCCGGCTCCCCCACGGCATGAACGTTGCGACGACATCAGGAGTGCGTTCAATGAACGGTCAAATGAAATCACGGATCATCCTTCCTGGCATCCTCGCGGGCGCAGTGTTCTTCCTGCTGGCCGCGGCTCTGCCGGTGACGACCGCGACCCTGCGGCTCGAACCTTCGTCCACCACGATTCAGTTCACGCTCGGCGCGACCATGCACGAGGTGGAGGGGACGTTCGAACTGACCGGCGGCGAAATCACCTTCGATCGGACCACCGGGGAGGCCTCCGGCCGCATCGTGGTCTCGGCCCTCGCCGGCGACACCGCAAACAAGAAGCGGGACAAGAAGATGCACAACAAGGTGCTGGAGAGCGCGACCTATCCGGAGATTGTCTTCGTCGTCCACCGGCTCGACGGCACTCTCCAGCCGCAGGGGGAGAGCGAGATCACGTTGCAGGGAACGATCGACCTGCACGGCACGCCCCACGAGCTCGCCATCCCGGCTGTCGTCCGCATCGAGGGCGACAGGTTGTCCGGCACCGCGCAGTTCACCATCCCCTTCGTCGAGTGGGGCCTGAACGATCCGAGCGTCTTCATCTTCCGGGTGAAGAAGGAGGTGCAGGTCACCCTCGATCTCAACGGCACTGTCGTTTCCGGCGGATCGGTGGCGAAGGCCGGCGCCGCCCAGGCGGCCGACGTCGAGCCGGCCGCATCGCCCAGGTAGGCGGGCGCCCTTCACGGCCCACCCGAGGCGTCGCCGACCGGCGTAGGATGGGGCGCGGCCGGGAGCCGCGGATACCTCATGCCGGACAAAGAGACGACGTCAGCCGAGAAGCGGCAGACCCTCGCCGTGAACCGGCGCATCCGGATTTCGCTGGCGGAACTCCGCTTCGAGTTCGCCCGCAGCGCCGGGGCCGGCGGCCAGAACGTCAATAAGGTCAGCAGCAAGGCCCGCCTGCGCTGGCCGGTCGGCCAGTCGACCTCCCTGCCGCGCGACGTGCGCGAGCGTTTCCTGCGCCGCTTCGCCCGGCGGATCACCAGGGACGGCGAGTTCATCCTGACCAGCCAGAGATACCGGGATCAAAATCGCAACGTGCAGGACTGCCTCGACAAGCTGCGCGACATGGTGCGCGAGGTGGCGATCCCGCCGAAACGCCGCGTCGCCACCCGCCCCGGCCGCGGCGCCCGCGAGCGGCGCCTCGGCGACAAGCGGCGCCGCGCCGATGTGAAGCGGACCCGCAGCCGTGCCGGACGGGATGAAGACTGATGCCTGCACGACGACGCCGTGGAGACGCCGCCAGGCGGAGAGTGGGCCCACCTGGACTCGAACCAGGGACCAACTGATTATGAGTCAGCTGCTCTAACCGACTGAGCTATGGGCCCGCGAGGTCATCTGCCGGCATTATAAACCCCCTGACGAATCGAGCGGGATCGAGGAAGGCTCCCGCGATACCCTCGCCTCCCGCTTGAGTGTCCAGGTCGAATATGCCAGCATAGGGCTCAAAGCAGATAAAGATGAGGATACCCTGACATGGCGAAAGCGCGCAAATCCGCAGCCGCGAAAGAAGACCTCAGTCTCTGGAACATCGTCGGAAGACAGTTCGACAAGGCGGCGGCGACGCTCGATCTGCCGGATGGTCTGCTGCAGCAGATCAAGGCGTGCAACGCCGTCTACTACGTGCAGTTCCCGGTCCGCTTCGGCGACCGCTACGAGATGTTCAGCGGTTGGCGCGCCGAGCACTCCCAGCACCGCAAGCCGACCAAAGGGGGGATCCGCTTCAGCGAGGCGGTCAGCCAGGACGAGGTGATGGGGCTGGCGGCTTTGATGACCTACAAGTGCGCCATCGTCGACGTGCCGTTCGGCGGTTCGAAGGGGGGAGTGTCGTTCAACCCGCGCAACTACGATCGCACCCAGCTCGAGAAGATCACGCGGCGGTACACGGCCGAGCTGGTGCGTAAGAACTTCATCGGCCCCGGCGTCAACGTCCCGGCGCCCGACCTGGGAACGGGCGAGCAGGAGATGGCGTGGATCGCCGATACCTACGATGCCCTCACCCCGGCGCACATCGATTCGCTCGCCTGCGTGACCGGCAAGCCGATCAGCCAGGGAGGGATCGGCGGGCGCCGCGAAGCGACCGGGCGGGGCGTCCAGATCGGCATCCGCGAGGCGTTCACCTTCAAGGACGACATGAAGAAGCTCGGCCTGGGCGGGGGTCTTGAGGGAAAACGGGTCGCCATTCAGGGGTTCGGCAACGTCGGCTATCACGCCGCAAAGTTCCTGTCGCAGGAGGACGGCTGCCGCGTCGTCGCCGTCGGCGACGTCTCCGGCGGGGTGGTGAACCCCGAAGGGATCGACATCGAGGCACTCGACCAGTTCCGCCGCCATTCCAAGTCGGGAACGATCAAGGGATTCCCCGGCGGACAGGAGCTGGCCGACCCGCTGGACGTTCTCGAAGTCGAATGCGACATCCTGATCCCGGCGGCGCTGGAGAACCAGATCACCCTGGACAACGCCGATCGGGTGAAGGCGCGCATGATCGCCGAGGCGGCCAACGGCCCGACGACACCGGGCGCCGGCGATCTGCTCCTCCGGCGCGGCGTCATGATCATTCCCGACATCTACCTGAACGCCGGCGGAGTGACGGTCTCCTACTTCGAGTGGACCAAGAACCTGTCGCACATCCGCTATGGCCGCCTGGAGAAGCGGATCGACGAGCTGTACCGCGAGAAGCTGGTCGGCACGATCGAACAGGTCACCGGCCTCGCCGTGCCGGAGCGGCAGCGGGCGGCTCTGCTCAAAGGAGCCGACGAGATCGACCTGGTGAACTCCGGTCTCGAAGGGACGATGCAGACCGCTTACCGGGAGATCCGCGAGAGGCTGGCGACTGATCCGAAGCTGGGCGACCTGCGCACCGCCGCCTTTGCGGTGGCGATCGGCAAGGTGGCCCGATCCTACATGGAGATGGGGGTCTTTCCTTGAGGTAACGTCGCGCCCGTCGTTCGGGGTGGGCCGGTCATCAGTGGACGGTCGGGATGTCTTCGTCCTCTTCCTCGAAGGTGCCGGCCGCCATCTCCTGTCTCTGCTGGATGAACTTGGCCTGCTCCAGCTCGCGCTGCGCGGCGTCGAGCTCCCCGTTCTTCATGTAGATGCGGAAGAGGTTCAGGTAAGGGAAGTGCCGCGGCTCGTAGCGCCGCGCCTTCTTCGCCATCTCCAGCCACGGGATCGCCTTGTCCAGCTGCCCCATCTGAATCAGGTAGGAGCCGATGTCGTTGTAGGGATTGCCGAACTGCGGATCGACGGTGATCGCCCGTTTGCACTCGCTGATCGCCTCGTCATACTTCCCCTGGAACGAATAGGTCCACCCCAGGTAGGTGTGCGCCTCGGCGGTCGGCGCCTCGGCGATCGATGCCTTGTAGAGGTCGACGGCGGTATCGAGGTCGCCCGAGTTCTGGCGCTCGTACGCCTTCTCGAACAGGCGGAAAGCCCGGGACAGCTTCTGTTCCTTTTCCACTTCCATGACCAGCGCACTCCTCACAACGCGGATGCAGGATATTACCGGCGCCCCTCGTATTCGTCAACCCGGACCCGCAACGGAACATTCCCATTGGTAATGCTGTTCCCGGGCCAATTCTCGTTAATAGGCCCGCCGCACGCATCGGAGGAAGGTCGCGCTCAGTCGAGCTTCTTCTGCAGCGACAGCGTCGGCACCGGCCGGAAACCGAGCGACTTGAGGAAGCCGAGCAGATCGAAGTGGTTCCACTCGACCTGCGTCTGGATGGTCTCGATTCCGATCGCCCTCAGGTTGGTTTCGAGCTGCTCGAACAGTGCCCGGCCGATGTGCCGTCCTTTCATCTCCGGATGCACGCCGATCGAGTCGACGATGGCGACCGGCTCGGGGAGCCCGAATTCGCCGTAGTAGAGGCGGCCGAGGAGGAAACCGGCGAACATCCCTTCCGTTTCCGCCGCCAGGGAGATCTTGATCCCCGATTCGCGCGTCGCTTCGGCCAGCTTGCGTTGGTAGTATTCGGGACGCCTGCGCCCCGCGGTCCCCGCGTCGATGCGCACGATGGCGTCGAGGTCGTCGGGGCGCAGCTCGCGCACCGTGATCGCCTCGAGCCCCGTCGTTCCTGGGTCGCGAAAGATCTCGTCCATCAGATGTATTGACCTCCATCCACCCGCAGCACCTGTCCGGTCACGTGAGCAGCGAGCCGCGAGCAGAGAAAGAGCACCGTTCCGGCGACGTCCTCCGGACCACCAATCCGTCCCAGCGCCGATTCCTTCGCCTCCCGGTCGCGGGCGCCGGCGGGCAGGGTGCGGGTCATCGGCGTGTCGATGAAGCCGGGGGCGACCACGTTCACCCGCGTCCCATAGCGCCCCAGCTCGCGCGCCGCCGTCTTCGCCAGGCCGATCATCCCGGCCTTGCTGGCGGCGTAGTTGGCCTGCCCGAATCTCCCCCGCTCGGCGTTGATCGACGAGATGAGGACGGCCGCCCCGCCGGCGCGCGCCTTGAAATGCGGCGCCGCGGCGCGCAGCAGGTGGAAGGCGCCGTCGAGGTTGACCGCCAGGACCGCCCGCCAGTCGTCATCGCTCAGCTTCCACAGGACATGGTCGCGGATGATCCCGGCGCAGGCGATGACCGCGTCGAGCCGGCCGGTCGCATCGACGGCGGCGGCGACGGCGCGATCGACTTCGTTGCTGCGGGTCACGTCGGTGGCGATGAAGCGCTCACCAGGCTGCGCCGGCTTCTCGAGGTCGAGCCGGTAGACGACGGCGCCGCGCGCTTCGAACGCGTCGGCGGTGGCGGCGCCGATGCCGCGCGCCGCACCGGTGACGAGAACCGTCTGTCCGTCGAACGCCAGATCGTTCATGCCGGCGCTCCGGCGTGGCCCGGCTCGGCAAAGCCACCGGCGCCCATCGCCTGCAGCTTGTCGAGGCGGAACCGTCCCCACAGCGCCGAGCCGAGCGCCCCTGCATGGACGGCGTCCGGGGAGCTCACGAACTGCAGCGCCACCTTCGACTTTGACGCCTCCTCCGCGAGCGCCGCCGCCAGTCCGACGTCGGCCGAGAGGCCACCGGTCAGGGCGACGATCCCCTGGGCCTTGACCGCCTGCAGCAGCTTGACGAAGCGGCCCGCCATTGAGATGTGAATCCCCTTCAGAATGTTGGGGATCGGGATGCCGCGCGACACCATGTTGATCACGTCGGTCTCCGCTAGCACCGCGCAGATGCTGGAGCACTTCTCCGGCGCGTCGGCCTGCAGCGAAAGAGGGCCGATCTCCTCCAGCGCCACCCCCAGGTAGCGGGCGATGTTCTCCAGGAACTGTCCCGAGCCGGAGGCGCACTGGCTGGTCATGCGGTAGCGCATCACCTTGCCCCGCTCGTCGATGACGATCGCCCGGGCGTGCAGCGCTCCGATGTCGAGCACGGCGCCGGCGCCTTCGACCATCTCGAGGCCGCCACGCGCGTGCGCCGTCATGCCGTAGAAATGACCGGTGCGGAAGTCGACCACCTCTCCCTCGCCGGTGGTGGCGACGTACGACACGTCGTCCGCCTGCAGGCCGGCGGCCTCCAGGGCCGTGTCGTACGATTCGCGGACCACCGCCCGGACGTCGCGGTGGC
>CBDUYA010000183.1:0-6854 GCA_965371335.1 uncultured bacterium
GGCACTGGCCGCCCCGGGAGTGGCGGCCCATCCGGATCCGGCCGGCTGAATGATTCCACTCCACCGAGCCGTCCGGGCGGCCGAACCCGCCCTTGTGGTTATGCAGATCGCCCCGTCGAGTCGCGCCACGGCCAGCGGGTACTCTCCGCGCACATAGATGAAACCCCGCTCGCACCCGGTGGCGAAGCCGGCGATGGTCATCGCCTCGATGATGGCAAACGGGTCTTCTTCCATCAGGACCCGGTCCTTGAACGTCCCCGGCTCCGACTCATCGGCATTGCAGACCAGGTAGTGGGGCCGCACCGTCGCCCGGGCGACCGCCTCCCATTTGCGGCCGGTCGGAAACGCGGCCCCCCCGCGCCCCAGCAGTCCGCCATCGGAGACCTCCCGAATGACACCGTCGGGGCCGAGAGCGAGGGCGCGCCGCAGGGCGCGGTAACCGCCGTGGGCGCGGTAGCTGTCAAGATCTTCCGGATCGATGCGCCCGATACGGCGGAGCAGTCGAAGGCCGGCGTCGCGCGGTTCAGCCGTTTGCGGCACCAGCCCGCGCTGTGCGGAGGCCGGCCGCCGTCCTTCCAGGCCGTCGCGAACCGTCCCGCCGTCGGCCGGCGCCAGCGACCAATCGGCGGCAGCCTCACCCGCGACCTGAAACAGCGCGGCAGGCGCCCGCTCGCACAACCCGAGGCAGGGGCTCCGCTGCCACCCCGCCTTCCCGTTCGCCGGCGCGCTTCCGGCCGGACCGAGACGCTGCTCGAGCTCGTCGCAGATCGCCAGACCTCCCCGCGTCCGGCAGGCGATGTCGTCGCAGACATGGATCATGGTGCGGGGGCGCGGGGCGAGGGAAAAGAGGGTGTAGAAACTGGCGACACCGTACGCCTCGGCCGGAGGGACGGTGAGGCGCCGGCAGACGTAGTTGAGCGCCCCCGGACTGATCCAGCCGGCGCGACCCTGCACGGCGTGCAGCGCCGGCAGCAGAAGGTGACGCCGTTCCCTCGCGGCCCGCCCGCCGACCGCCATCCAGCCGTCCCGCTCGGGCAGCCGCTCACCCCCCTCCCATCCCGACTCCGGAGGCCCGAGAGCAGCGTCGACCGCGGCGCGCTCCTCGGCGCTGGCGACGGCGTCGGGAATCAGATGAAGATCCACTCAGCCTCTCCGTCCCGCCGGCGCCAGCTTCTCGATCCGGATCGCCGCCGCCTTGAACTCGGCCGTTCCCGATTTCGGATCGGTCGCGTCGATCGTCAACACGTTGGTCGCCACCTCGTTCTGGAAATGCAGCGTCATGAAGGAGAGGCCGGGACGCAGCGACTCATCGAAACGCACCGGCGCTTCGATGGCGCCGCGCGGCGAGCAGATGCGGACCCGCTCGCCATCGGCCAGGTCGAGCCGGGCGCCGTCCTCCGGCGAAATATCGAGCGACTCCCCCCGCCGCAGCGGCGAGGTGTAGCCGCCGGTCTGCACGCCGGTATTGAACGAGTCGAGCCTTCGACCGGTCGTCAGGCGCAGCGGGAACTCGGGGGTCAGACGCTCGACCGGAGGGTCGTGCTCCACCGGCGAGAATGGCGCCCGTTTCCCCTCGATCGGCGCCTGCTGCAGGCGGGCGTGCAGAAACGGGCTGCCGGGATGAGTCTCGTCGGGGCAGGGCCACTGGATCCCGCCCATTTCCTCCAGCCGCCGATAGCTCATGCCACCGTGCCACGGCGACAGCGCGCGCAGCTCATCCCACACCTGCTCGGCGGTCGGCGTGCCCCAGTCGTGTCCCATGCGCCGCGCCAGGTCGCAGAGGATCGTCATGTCGTCGCGCGCCTGTCCGGGCGGTTCGAGCGCCTTGCGCACCCGCTGCACCCGCCGTTCGCTGCTGGTGACCGTTCCTTCCGACTCGCACCAACTGGCCCCGGCCGGGAAAACGACCTCGGCGATCGCCGCCGTCCGGGTCAGAAACATATCCTGCACCACCAGGTGCTCCAGCCCCTCCATCAGCCGCACCGCCCTGGCCTGATCGGCCTCCGACTGCACCGGGTTCTCGCCGATGACGTAAACCGACGTCAGCTCTCCCCGCTCCATCGCCTCGAACATCCCCGACAGGTGCCACCCCTTCTTTGCCGGAATGGTCGCTCCCCAGGCGCGCTCGAAGCGGGCGCGTATCTCCGGATCCTCGACGTCCTGGCCGCCCGGCAGCTTGTTCGGCAGCGCGCCCATGTCGCCGCCCCCCTGCACGTTGTTCTGGCCGCGCACCGGCACCAGCCCGGAGCCGTAGCGGCCGACATGTCCGGTCAGCAGCGCGAGATTGATAATGCCGAGCACGTTGTCAACCGCATTGTGATGTTCGGTGATGCCGAGGGTCCAGCAGATCTGCGCCCGGTCGGCGCGGGCATAGGCATGCGCGAGATCGCGGATCAGCTTGCCCGGCACGCCGGTGGTCCTCTCCGCCATGGCGAGCGTGTACGACTCGACCGATTTTCGATACACCTCGAAGCCGCCGGTCGCCCGGGCAATGAACTCACGGTTGTGCAGCCCGGCGACGACGATCTCCCGCCCGAGGGCGTTGGCCAGCGCGATATCGCTGCCGACGTCGACGCCGAGCCACGCTTCCGCCCACTCGGCCGACACGGTGCGGCGCGGGTCAATGACCCAGAGCCGCGCCCCGTTGCGCACTCCCTTCAGGACATGATGGAAGAAGATCGGATGCGTTTCACGCGCGTTCGATCCCCACAGCACGATCAGGTCGGTATGTTCCAGCTCTTCGTAAGAGCTGGTCCCCCCGCCGGCGCCGAGAACCGTCGTCAGACCGACGACGCTGGGCGCGTGTCACGTGCGGTTGCAGCTGTCGATGTTATTGCTGCCGACCACCGCCCGGCCGAACTTCTGCGCCAGATAGTTGACCTCGTTGGTCGCCTTCGAGCAGCTGAACAGACCGAAGGTCTGCGGCCCGTGACGGCGCACCGCGCTTTGAATGCCGCCGGCCGCGCGGTCGAGCGCCTCGTCCCAGGAGGCCGGACGCAGCCGTCCGCCGTCGCGCACCAGCGGCTCGGTCAGCCTGTCGTACCTGCCGTTTGTGGATCGCATGGAACTCCCCTCGTCAGTACGGCAACAGCTTATCCTTCCGGTCAGAGTGTTGTCCAGAGCGGCCGGGGCCGTTACTCCCGGGCATCGGCATCCACCGCCGGCCAGGCGAGACGCAGCTCGTTCCCCGCCTCAACCGGGTAGTCCTCCCGCCAGGCGCGTCCGCCCTGCAGCAGGTCGAGACGCAGGGTCGCCGGTCGATCCGATGTATTCGTAACGATGAGCTCACCCCCTGCAGGGCTCAGCCGATAACGACCACCATTCATCACGGCCCCTTCCTTGCCGAGGTAGTGAGACACTCCGCCAGCCGGCCGGACACCCCGGTAGACGATCGTGAACGGTGTGGCCCACCCGGCGATCGGATCGTACCAGTCGAGCGTTGCCCGGTTCCCGAGGATGGCGAGGGATCGCTCCGTCTTGTGACCGTCCCAATGATGGTTGACATGGATGGCGGCGCCGGTCCGTTCACACCGGTCGATAAATGACTCATATCTATTCACGGCGACGAACGCCGGCTCGGCCTTCCCCAGCAGATCGCAGGCGATCTCGTCGGTCGCATAGTGACGCCAGATGCCCTGGTGGATTTGCAGCGCGAGCGGCGCGCTCGCATAGACGATCGGGAACTCCGGACCGACCTCCGCCCGAAGTTCCTCGGCGATCCGCTTCGCGGCCAGGCCGGTGCGCACGTCGCGCCGATCGGGATAGTACAATGCATAGACCAGACCGAGCGCCGGCAGCAACACCGCGGCCAGAACGCACGCCGCCGCGAACGCCCGCCGCGGTCCCCTGAGCCATCGCATGCCGGCGATCGTGCTCCCGGCGAGCCAGGCGGACGGCGCGAACAGCGGGAAGATCAGATCCGGCCGCTGATGCCCCGCCAGGGAGAAGATCGCCAGACCGGCCACGATCCAGCAGACGGCGAACCGCTCGAAACGACGCCGTCGATCGTCGGACGCCGGCCGCCTGACGACACGGACGATCGCCGCGATGGTGAAGAAGCTCCAGGGCGCGAAGCGGGACAGGAGATAAAGGGGCGCCTCGTAGAAGCGCAGGATCGCCAGCTCGCCGGCGTCCCCGCTCACCGCGTGCCGCAGCAGCTCCCGTCCGATGATCTCGTTGATGACCTCCTCTCCGTAGACCCACCAGGCAGCGAACAGCCAGCCGACGCTCACCCCGAGCCAGACGAGACATCCCGGCAACATCGCGCGCCGCCAGGGAAACGGATGGCCACGGCGACGCTCCCACACGACCGCCAGCAGGCCTGATAACGCGAGAATCACTCCCAGGGGTCCCTTCACCAAGGTGTTGATGATGGCGATGCCCCAGAACAGGCTCCAGCCTTTCCCCGTTTCCCAGATCCGCAGAGCGGCGAGGGCGTTGAGAAGGACGACACAGGCAAACACCGCATCGGTCCGCACGATGCCGATCATCTTCGGCCCCAGATGGGACAGGAGGAACATCATCGACGCGAGCAGGGCGGCTTCCCAGCCGATCACGCGTCGGCCGGCGGCGTAAATGGTGAGCAACGCCACCAGCATGGCAAGGACCGACGGGAAGATCCACGCTGGGCGGGCGACGCCGCCGAACGCGTGCGCGGCGGCCGCGGCGATCCACAGCTGCATCGGCGGCTTGCTGGTGATGCCGCCGTTCGCGTCGCGCGGACAGAGCCAGTTGCCGTTCTGCACGACGTCGGTAATGTAGCTGCCGACTCGCTGCTGGTCCCGCTTGCTGAGATCGTCCGCCGTGACGAAGCGGATCGTCACCAGGCAAAAGAAGGTCGCCAGCAGGAGCGCCAGCCCCCGCAGGAACTGCCGTCGTCGCTCGATGTCTCCGATCTCCGTGGTCATGAGTCGTGTTGTGCGCGTGCATTCTAGTCGAGATCGACCGTTGTTGATTGGCGATTCGCTTTCGTATAATGTCGCCATCCTGAAATGACTCCCCCCGGGTCGACGCCATGCAAAGACTCCGAGTGCTGAAGAGAGCGGCGGCCAACGCCACGCTTCTCCTGGGGAGCGTCCTGCTGACGCTCCTCATGGTCGAGGGACTACTGCGCCTCTTCGACCTCCAGGTGTCTTCCTACAACTCAATCAGCGGTTTCTGCCAGTACGATGAGGTTCTCGGGTGGCGGCTGGTGCCCGACAGGACCGCGCTCTTCAAGGGCACGGGATTCGACGTCCTGGTGGAGCAGAGCGAGCAGGGCCTGCGGGACCGCATTTACCCATACACGCGCGATGCAGGTCGCCGCCGGATCCTCGTCCTGGGTGATTCCGTCGTGTGGTGCTGGGGCGTCGAGATGAAGGATTGCTTCACCGAGATCCTTGAGGCCGAATTGCCGATGACCGACGTGATCGCGGCCGGGGCGCCCGGATACGGCACCGCGCAGGAGCTGCTCCTTTACGAACGGGAGCTGCTCCGCTTCCAGCCCGACCTGACCCTGCTCATCTTCGTGGGCAACGATCCCAAGGACAATCTTGCAAGAAGGAATCGCCCCGTTTTCGAACTCCACGAGGGAGACCTCGTGCTCAGCAACGTCCCTGTCCCGCGACGCAAGAGCGTCGTCAAACAGTGGCTGCTGATCCACTCCACCCTGTTCAGACAGTTGGACTATGCGACCCAGGTGCTGCGTCAGATGATCAGGATGGCTCGCGCGGGGATGACGGTTGAACGACGAGGCGGCTACGTTCCGCTCTCTCCTGACGATGAGCCGAAGGCTCGCCGGATTACCGAGGCCCTGATTGTACGACTCAAGCGCACCGTGGCGGCGGCCGGAGGGCGTCTCGCTCTGGTGAATTCCAGCTCGCCGCCGGAGATCGGGCGGTGGCTCGAATCGTTCTCACGAGAGCGAGGCATCCCCTATCTCGATCTCGTCCCGGGCATCGAGCGGGGCAAGGCCGAGGGGCTGCCGATGACGCTACCCTCCGATCCACACTTTTCGCCGGAAGCGCACGTCATCGCGGCGGATGCCATCCTCGGCTTCCTGCGTGACGAGCACCTGCTGAAGACCATCAACCCTCAGTGATCGGCCTCTGCTGCTATACTCGGCCGCACCCCGCAACCGGAGGGGATTCTTCCGTGCCCGGCCCCCGCATCAGCGTGATCATCACTACGTACAACAGGAAACGGTGGATCACGCAGACGCTGGACAGCGTCTTCGCCCAGACCTACACCAACTTCGAGGTCATCGTCATCGATGACGGATCCGCGGACGGCACCCGCGCCGTCGTGGAGCCGTTTCTCGATCGCATCCGCTACGTCTATCAGGAGAATCGCGGCGTGGCCGCGGCCTGGAACCGGGGCATCGAGGCGTCCGGTGGCGACATCCTGGCCTTCCTCGCCTCCGACGACCTGTGGGAGCCGGAGACGCTGGAAAAGGTCGTGGCGGAATTCGGGCGGCAACCCGATGCGGGGCTGGTCTCCATCATGGCCCGGGGGATCACGCCGGAAGGCGAACGCACGAGCCGCCTGTGGGGGAAACGAACGGCGGGATCGGAATACAGCACGACGTCGCTTCTCTGGGGTGATGCCGGCTGCTGCTCCTGGTTCTTCGTCCGACGGGAGGTGCTGGATCGTGTCGGTCTTTACGACGAGAAGCTGCGGACCGCGGAGGAATGCGACCTGCTTCTGAGAATCTCATTCCAGGCCAGGATGGTCGCCCTGCGTGAGCCACTGTTGCTGAAGCGGCAGCACGATGCGAACCTCAGCAATGATCAGCTGTCCAATGCGGAACGCTGGCTCTACATCCTGCAGAAACTACGCCGTGAGCATCCGGAATACGTCTCTGCCCACCCTCTTGT
>CBDUYA010000184.1:0-6825 GCA_965371335.1 uncultured bacterium
TTCGATCGCGATCCCGGCGAGGTAGGCCGCCTGCTCGATCAGCTCCAGATCGTGAGCGCTGGGGTGTTTGGGATGCTCGTAGTAAATGGCGAAGGTGCCGAGAACCGCGCCCGACTGCGAGAGGATCGGCTGCGACCAGCACGATCGGAGGTTAAACCGGAGCGCGATGTCGCGGTAGTCATTCCAGAGCGGATCGGCGGCGATGTCGGAGACCACCACCCGCTCACCACGGAACGCTGCAGCACCGCACGAGCCGGCGGCCGGGCCGATCAGCAGACCGTCGACAAACTTGTTGTATTCCGCCGGCAGATTTGGCGCCGCGCAGTGGCGCAGCCGCTTGCCCTCCCGGTCGAGCAGCAGAATGGAGCACTTCATGCCGGCCTGCTGGGCGTCAATGACGTGGGTCAGCTCGGCCAGCACGTCGGCCAGGTCCTCGCCGCGGGCGAGCCGCTCGAGGACCCGTTTCTGACCGGCCTGCAGCATCTCGGCGCGCTTGCGCGCCGTGACGTCGAGCATGAAGCCTCGCAGCCGGACCGGCGTGTCTCCCGCCCCCTGCTCGACGCTCACCAGGTCGTGGATCCAGACGATCTCGCCCTGCGCGGAGATCATCCGGTATTCGAATGAGTGATTCTCGCGGTCGGCCGCCGATTTCTGGCAGAAGCGGATGGCGAAATCACGATCCTCCGGGTGAATGTGCGACTCCCAGAAACCCTTCTCGTGCCATTTCTCGACCGGGAACCCGAGCAGGCGCTCGGCCTGCGGGCCGACGTAGGTAAACCTCCAGGTCTCCAGGTCCGCCTCCCAGGGGACGGCGTCGGTCGACTCGACCAGCAGCCGGAGACGGTCCTCGTTCTGCCGCCGGGCCAGATCCTCCCGCTTGCGCTCGGTGATGTCGGTGACGGTGCCGTGGACCAGCCTGCCGTCATGTCCCGGCAGACGGAGGAGGCGGATCTCGCAGGGGACGAGCCTGCCGTCCGCTTTGCGGTGCGACCATTCGAAAGTCACGACGCCGCCGCCCTGACGCGCCGCGGCGACGTGGACCCGCGCCATCTCTTTGGAGCGGCTGCCGTCCGGCTGATACTCCGGGCTGACCTCGCCCGGTCCGCTTGCGAGTAACCGCTCGCGCGACAGGCCGAACAGCTCCACGGCATTCTCGTTGAGATCGACGAAGCGGCCGGTCTCGGAATCGAGGATGCAGATGGCGTCGGACGAATGCTCCACCAGCGTGCGGTAACGCGACTCGCTCTCCTGCAACGCCGTTTCTGCCCGCTCCCGCTCGGTGATGTCGAGGATGCTGCCGCGCAGCAGGACCCGCTCCTTGTCCGGCAGACGGACCAGGCGGACCTCGCATGGAATGAGGCGGCCGTCGGCGTGCCGGTGCGTCCAGTTGAAGGCGAGCTGCTCTCCCTTGAGCGCGGCGGCGCGGTTCTCACGCGAGATCTCCGCCGACAATCGTCCGTCCGGCTGCCGGGGCGGACTGATATCGAGCGTGCCGACCTGCAGGAGCGCTTCGCGATCGAGGCCGAACAGGTTGAGCGCGTTCTGGTTACAGTCGACGAACCGGCCGCTCTCGACGTCGAGCACCACGATGGCGTCGGGGGCGTGCTCGACCAGCGCGCGGAAGCGCGCTTCGCTGGCCTCCAGCCGGTGCTGGGCGCGCTTGACGTCAGTGATTTCCTGCACCACGGCGCTGACGCCGATCACCCGGCCGTCGGCGTCGGCGAGCGGGTAATAACCGACCCGCCAGTGCTTTTCGACACCCGGATCGGCTGGTGTATAGCCGCTCACCTCGAGATCGACGATCGGGTTGCCGCTCTCCAGCACCTGGCGGTAATATGGCTCCACCTGATCGACGATGTCGGGAATGACTTCGCGCAACGTCCGTCCGATGTGATAGGCGACCGGGTGGCAGTTGATCTCCGCCAGCCGCTCATTGATGCGGACGAACCGCAGGTCCCGATCGACCAGGCAGAGACCGACCGGGGTCGTCCGGTAGAGATGGTCCAGCTCGTCGTACTTGCGGGCGAGATCGACCACCGGATCCTGCCGGACCGCGAGACTGTCGATCCGTTTCGTCATGATGTTCGTCCTTGCTGAAATTGTAACAGATTCTGGGAGCGGGCCGGGGCGCGGGGCTGGAGGATGGACCGGCCCGGCGTATTCAGCGCCTGCCCATCCGCAGCCTGCTCGTGCCGCCGGCCGGGACGTAGATCGTCCACGCGGTGCGGGTCTTGTCCGGGATTCCTTCACCGAGGACGAATTCCACCACCCTCGGCGCGCCGGGGAACTCGTCCCGATCCGCCTTGACCCGGTAGACCCCATACGGCATTGACGACAGATCGGTCGCCTCGATGCCGTTGAGGAACAGCCGCGGTCCCTTTGGCCCCGGCTTCGGGCTGAGCTTCAACTCGAAGCGGGCCCGGTCGATCACCACCCGATCGACGACGGTGACCTCGGGGACGATGAAGCGGCGGCCCAGCTTCTCATCGGAGCCGACGCGGATATGGTACAGACCCGGAGGCAGGGCGAGCTCCATGCGGGCGATCCCCTTGTCCAGCTTCTGCCTCGCCTCGATCGCCGCCTGCTCCAGCAGGCGGCCCTCCAGGCTGCCGGGATCGGGGGCATCGTCCCGCTTCAGGTTGACCTGCAGGAGGGTCTTGGTGTCGAGGCCGTTGAATTCGATCGGCACCTTGCGCACCCGGTGCCAGACCGCCTTCAGCGCCGATTCGAACTCCGCCAGGGTGAGGAGCTTGTAGTGGGTGATCAGCGCCTGTCCTGGTCTGCCCGTCTGGATGGCGACCCACGGCGTGCGAAACTCCGGATGGGCGACGTGATCCGACAGCATGCGTGACTGCGAGATCTCCCGGCGCGCCCGCTTGAACTCCAGCCCGTGCGTTTCGAGCAGCGCCAGGTTGAGGTGCGCCTCGGCCGCCATGTCGCGCAGCACCTGGCGATCGCGCTCCGACGCCTCCAGGATCACCGCGGTCGCCGAGATCCGATCGATCTCGGCCGCGATGCGCCGCCCGTCGTACAAGGCGGCCCACACGGTGGCGGCATCGGGGGAGTGCTCCAGAACGGCGATCGACTCGCGCAACAGGTCGGCCCAGCGCGACGCGATGTGCAGCGAGCTCTTGACCTCGTCGCTCGAACCGGCGGCGGGCAGGGCAGACAGGGCCGACGTGGGCGCCGACGGCAGGAGCGCCGTGAGCAGGACGAGGACCCCGATCCGAACGGTGCGCGGCCGCAGGATCATCACCGCACCCCCAGCACGGCGGTCTCGCCGAGAATGCGGGCTGCCAGGCCGTCCTGGCCGAACTGCCGCAGGATGTTGACGTAGTTTTGCGCGAACGGCTGCAGTGCGGCGCCTTCGGCCTCCTGCCTCGCCATCCGGTAGGCGCGCTCGCCGTGGGTCAGTGCCTCGGTCTCGTGTCCCAGCTCGGCGGCGGCGCGCGACAGGTCGAACAGCGCCGCCTCCATCCCCTCCCACGGGAAGCGCAGCGCCTCCCGCGCCTGCTGTAGCGCGTCGTCGAAGCGGCCGCTGGCGTAGGCGGCGTATGACAGCAGGTGCAGCGCCGAGCCGAGCTGGCGGCGGATCTCCGGAGCGATCGGGTTGAGGGTGTAGGCCTGGCGGGCGAGGTCGGCCGCCTGGACGCGGCGCTCCGGCTCGTCCATGGTGGAAACGAAGTCGGCCATCTGCCGGTAGACCTCCGCCCGGTCGTTGCGGCTGCGGGTCAGTTCGGCGGAGCGCTTGAACAGCGCCAGCACCGCATCGGGATCGAGGCCCGCGTCCTGCATGGCATCGAGGCCGTGCTGCCACAGCGCCGCCGCCCGCATGTTGCCGTCGTCGAAGTAGGTCAGGTCGAAGACTTGCCAGAAGCGATCGTTGTAGGCGGTGCCGAACCCGCCCCGCGCCACGCTGCGGATGCGCTGCAGGTAGAGATTGGCGCTCGCGGAGTCCTGCGCCAGGTCGAGGCAACGCTCCAGGTAGAACAGCAGGTGGCGGGCGAAGAGGTCGTAGGCCGGATCCTTCTTCGGCAGGGCCTGCACCGCCGCCTCGCGGATCAGGATCGACTTGAGCAGGTGCCAGTGGGCGCGCGCCTCCGCCTCCGGGTCGTGCCGTCCCTCCATCTCCCAGAGCGTGTGGTAGGCGTTGCCGAGCAGCATGTGCTTGAAGGCGGGATCGTCCTGCAGGATGCGCAGACTCTCCTCGAGCGGCGCCACCACGTCGGCGGCGTAGTCCTCCTCGTACGGCTGGCCGCTCTGCCGGTGCAGTTCGTAACGCGCGTGGCCGAGAATGAAGGCGACCGAGGCGACCTCGCGACCGGTCCGGCCCTTCTCCCGCGCCTGCTCGAGGTAGGCGGCCGCATGCTTCGCCGCCGTCTGGTACTTCTGATCGTTGTAGGCGGAGACGGCGCGCGAGCGCAGCACGGCGAGGTCGGCTGTTCCGGCGCCCCGCCCCTGCGCGCCGGCGGGCGCCGCCGCCATCGATATCAATGCCGTCGCAATGACGATGACGAGCAGACCGGCACGCCGGAAGAGGCCCCGCCGCAGCCCGCCCGCCCTCCGGCGTCCGCTCGACCCGCTCTCTCTGGCGCGTCCCGTCATGTCCGCCCCGCTCAACCCTTCGTCCCCGGCTGCATGAAGCGCTGCAGCACCCCGAGAGCGCGCTCCGCCTCATCCACCTTGCTTCGATCGACCACCGACTGCGCGTCGGCCGAAACGTACAGCGCCACCAGACCGTCCGCGGTCGGCACCAGCACGTGCAGCGTTCCGTCGCGGTATCGTATGGCGATCTCCCTGTCGGTGACCTGCACGCTTTCGGCCGTCCCCCCGGCGGCGCCGTGCCGCCGCCCCTCGAACCCGAGTCCGCGGCACGCCTCGCTCAGCATCGGCAGCAGGAGAGCATAGCGCGAGCCGTCGCTGGTGCGCTGCCCGAGGCGCCGCGCCTCGACCATGGTGACGCCGTACTTACGACCGAGAAACGAGGCGTCGCCGCGACCGCCGAACGAGCCCTCGGTGGCGATGCCGCCGCTGCCGCCCGGGCCCTCTCCCCCCCGGCGGCGGATGCCTCCCGCATCGTCGACACCGCGCAGCGGCGGCAGCCCGTCGCCGCGGCCGGCCAGCCCGCCTCCCTGGCTGCGGTGGCGGGCCTTCCCCGGCACCAGAAAAGCGATCTCCGGCTCGGCCCCGCCCCCCGCCAGCGGCGAAGCGGATGCGTCGATCCGGCCGACGGAGGGCGCGCGCGACGCCGGCGGGATGGAATCGCGGATGTTGACCTCCGGCACCGCCTCGGCGATGCGGATCGGCTCCTGCGGTATTGCGGCCTGCAGCGGCGGCGGCTCCGGCCGTCGCCGCTGCTCGGCCGGGCGCAGGATCACCGGAGGTGGCAACTCCGGCTGCGTGATGGGTCCCGCCCGGGGCGGCTTCGGTTTCGGCGGCGGAGGTGGGGGAGGCGGTTTGATCGCCGGCTCCCGGAGCGGCACCAGCGAAGGCGGGGGGGGCGCCGGCGCGAGAAAGGTGACGATGATCGGAGGCGGCGGGACGGCGCCGAGCGTCATCAACGACATCGCCACCATCCCGACACCCGCAATGAGGTGCAGGGCGATCGAGATCGAGAACACCCGTCCCAGACGGCGGCGCGGCAGCGGGCCGTCCTGCGCCCCTCCCACCACGCGGGC
The DNA here is from genome assembly GCA_965371335.1 of uncultured bacterium. Classification (GTDB taxonomy): domain Bacteria; phylum Acidobacteriota; class Polarisedimenticolia; order Gp22-AA2; family Gp22-AA2; genus CBDUYA01. The sequence goes on from CBDUYA010000184.1 coordinate 5,679, forward strand.
CGACCGAAAAGCCGGGGCCCTGACCGGATGCCTGCCGCTCATCGTTTCCTCGTATTCGCGGCCGCTCCCTCCGGCTCGGCCGGCTCCGCCGTGGGCAGGCGTACGACCCGGATCTCGAGGATGTCTCCGTTGCGGGCACTGTTGCGGAAATAGGGCCGCACGGTGATCTGGTTCGTTCCTTCGCCGAGCAGGAACTGGGCGATCTCGAACAGCACGCTCCCCTTGACCGACTCGGGCAACGGTTGCCCGCTGTCGGTCAGGAAGGCCTCCACTTCGTCGCGTGTCGCACTGCGCAGCACCGCCTCGCGGCCGCTGATCTCGACCCGCTGCGCCGCCTCCCCGGCGATCACCACGCCGCGGATGCGGACCGATTTATCCGGAGTGTGCGCCGGAAGCGGCTGTAGCAGGATGCGCGGCCGCAGGCGATCCTTCTTGATCAGGACGCCGAGGGCGCGCACCGCCTCGGGCGAGGCGTTCCCTTCGTTGCGCGAGACGCCGAGATGGAGGTAAGCCTCGCGATAGTTCCCCTGGCTATGATACGCCTTGGCCAGGTGGAAGTGCGGCGTGTAATCGATCAGCCGATCGGCGACGATCGCCAGGCTCTCCGATCGATCCTTCAGTTCGAGCGCCCGCTTCAGCAGGGTGATGGCGGTCGACGGGCGGCCGGCGTCCTCCACCTGCAGCGCCATCTCATAGTAGAGGTGCCAGCCGGGGATCGGTGCGCCGTTACGCCCGTTCCGGCTCCGCCTGCCGCCCCAGGTGATGATCGGGCGCAGCACCGGCAGCGGTATGGCGATTGAGCCGGGCCGTGGGTTCTCGGCCGGCACCCGCCGGTGGGAAAACAGCAGCCGATCGGCCGGCGGCGCATCGAGCAGGCGGGGATCGGCCTCCAGCCCGCGCGACAGCTCCTGCACCGCGCCCGGCAGGTCCCCGGTGCGTCCCAGCCCCGCGCCGAGCTGGTAATGCGACGGCGCGTGCCGGGGGGCGATCCGGATCGCCTCCCGCAGCGAGGTCAGCGCCTCCGGCAGATCGTCGCGCAGCGCCGCAGCGACGCCGAGGGCATAGCGTGCCTCGAGGAAGAAACGGTCGGCCCGGACGGCGGCGTTCAGATCGTCTTCGGCGTGGCGCCAATCGCCGAACACGAAGC
>CBDUYA010000185.1:0-6774 GCA_965371335.1 uncultured bacterium
CGAGACCGAGATGCGGCGCCTGGCGGAGACCGGAAGCATCAGCGACGAAACCCTCGTGTGGCGGGAGGGGATGCAGGAGTGGCAGCCCTACCGGACCGTCCGGTCGACCGATCCGCCAGCTCCCCGGCAGCCGACCGCCTGTTCGCAATGTCACCGTCCCCACACGGCCGACGACATGGTCCTGCTCGAGGATCTCTGGGTCTGCGCCGAGTGCAAGCCGCTGTTCGTCCAGCGGATGAAGGAAGGGGTCGAGCCGGCGTCCGCGGTGAGGTACGGGGGGTTCTGGATACGGTTCCTCGCGCGGGTGCTCGACGCTGTCATCCTGACCATCGTCAACAGCCTGTTCTACCTTCCGTTTGTGACCGGCATCACCGGGACGCTCAACGAGGAAGACCCGCAACTGTTCCTCGGCCTGCAGGCGATCCTGTTCGCAATCCAGTTCGCCGTCGGAGTGGCCTACGAGACGATCTTCATCGCCAGGCTGGGCGGGACGCCGGGTAAGCTGGCGCTCAGTCTGCGGGTCGTTCTGCCCGACGGAGGCAAGGTGACCTACCTGCGCGCACTCGGCCGCTATTTCGGCACGATCCTGTCCTCTTTGACCCTGACGATCGGCTACCTCATCGCGGCTTTCGACGATCAGAAAAGGGCCCTGCACGATCACCTCTGCAATACGAGGGTCATCAGGGTGTGAGGCCTGCCTGCCCGAAGTGCCGGACCCCTCTCGGCCGCGATGCTCTGATCGCCGGCGGGGCATGCCGGTGCCCGGGCTGCCGGACCGAGATCTGGATCTCTCTCTATCCTGCGCTTCTGCGTGGCTTGCCCGCCGGAGGAGCCGCCGATGCAGGCGCCCTGCCGGATGAGTCGAGCTGCTTTTATCACCCCGGCCGGCGCGCGATCGTCGTCTGCGGACAATGCGGACGTTTCCTCTGCAGCCTGTGCGACATCGAGCTGGGTGAACAGCGGCTCTGCCCCGGCTGCATCAAATCGGGACGGAGGAAGGGCACCCTGGCGCGTCTCGACCGCCAGCGGATGCGCTATGATCGACTCATTCTGGCCCTCGCGGTATATCCGATGCTGTTGTTCTATTTCACCATCATCACGGCGCCTGTCGTGCTGGTGCTGACATTCTGGTTCTGGAATGCCCCGCGCAGCATCGTGGAGCCGTCTCCCAAAAGGTTCATCATCGCGGCCATTCTGGCGTTGTTTCAGATAATCGGCTGGATCGGTTTGATCAGCTACGTGATGCAACTGCCGGTCGACGCATGATGGCGGCACGGACGACTCCTTACCGGCGGCTCCCGGGGCGGGCCCGCCATCTGTTCGGAGTCAGCACGCTATGGTACGCCGACGATCATCTGCTCCTGGTAAACCAGAAGAGCTTCAGCGAGACCTATCATCGGTATTATTTTCGTGACATTCAGTTGATCTCGACCCACCGGAACGACAGAGGCAGGGCGTGGTGGGCTCTCCTCGCGCTCGCCTCGATCCTGGTGGCTGTACCGGCCGTGGCGATGTTCGTGACCGCTGCTCCGTGGCGCTGGGCGTGGAGCGTTCCGGCCGGTGTGTTGCTGATCGGTCTGGGTGTTCACTGGTGGCGGGGAGCCACCTGCACCTGTCATATGCGGACGATCCTGCAGGAAGTCGAGGTTGCGCCTCTGCGACGGGTCCGCTGGGTACGCAGCGCTCTCGCCATCATCGAACCGCTGATCGAGGTGTCGCAGGGGCCGCTCGACCGGGCACTGCTGGTGGAGCAGGTGGAGGTGCCCGGGGAGCGGGGCAGCGAGCCGGTCCCGCCGGTGAGGTCGATTGTTCCGCCACCGCCGCTCCTGCCGCGCGGCACCGGCCGGTTGCAGATGGTTCTCTGCTGCCTGTTTCTAACGGATGCTGTCGTGACCAGCGGGCAGATTCTTCTGCCGAGCGGTTTTCTCTCGGCGCTCGGCGCGATCCTTGCCCTGGCCGAGTTCGGTGTCGTCATCACCGCGCTGACCCGGCAGAAATCGACCATCATGGGGCGGTCCCTGAGGCCGTTTACGTGGGCCGCCTTCGGCGTGCTCTGCCTCGCGGCGATAACCGCCTGGGTCGCCAATTTCGTGGCGGTCATGAGCAGGGCGGCCGCCGGCGCGACCCTGGCGCCGGCCGCGCCGGCCGCTCCATCCGAAGTCTACGTCGTCTATGTCCTCGTTTATGTGGTGGTCGGAATCTTCGGACTGATCCTGATACGGCGGCTTCGCTTCGAAAGTGAACACCGATGGCTGAACCTCAAAGGCTGACCGGGCGACGCTGTCTGATCCACGGCGCGCGGGAGGCCGCGGCCCGATGCCCCGGATGCGCACGGTTTTTCTGCCGTGAATGCGTTACCGAGCATGAGGACCTCGCTCTGTGTGCCGAATGTATCGGTTCGCGGAAGGCTCCAAAAGCCGGCGGTGCGCGATGGCATCAAAGCGTCATCCTTCGCCCGGTCGCCGTGCTGCTGGCGATTGTGGTCGCCTGGCTCTATTTCCTGCTGCTCGGGTGGGCGACGATGGAACTCCCCCGCCGATTTCATTCCGAGCCCTTCGTCGTATCACTGGAAGACGAACAGTGAGGATCCGCACCCACCCGGCCGCACCGCGCGGCAGTCTTGAAATGCTCGAGGAAGGACTCTTTCTGTTCCGCCGATGCGGGGTTGGCGACTTCGCCTGCTACTTCGTGGGAAGCCTGCCCTTCATGCTGGCGCTTCTCTATTACCTGCACGACATGAGGTATGGCGCCTTCGCCGGAGAAGAACTCGGCGCTGCCGCGCTCGGCCTCACTTTGCTCTACCTGTGGATGAAGTGCTGGCAGGCGGTTTTCGCGCGTCGCTTGAGCGCCAGGCTGGGTGCTTCGCAGGCCACGATACGGCTCCGGGACCTCTGGAGCCAGGTGGCGATCCAGCCGACCTCGCTCTTCGTGCTTCCGGTGTCGTTCGCCCTTGGCCTGCCGTTCGGATGGGCCTACGCCTACTATCAGAGCCTGACGGTCACCGGCGACCCGGGTGCGGCGCGGCGCCACGCGGTGCTCTGGCCGAAGCAGAACCACGCCCTGCTGCTGATGTTGACCGCCTTCCGGATCGTGGTGTTCTTCAACATTCTCGCCGCCATTCTGGCGACGCCGGAGTTGTTGAAGGCGATGTCCGGGATCGAGACGGTGTTTACGAGGAATCCCCTGGCGATGCTCAATACGACGCTGCTGTGCGTGAGCGTCGCGCTCACTTACCTGGCGGTCGGGCCGATTGGGATCGCAGTGTATGTAGTCCGATGCTTCTATGGCGAGGCATTGAGAACCGGTCAGGACCTGATGGTGGAGCTGAAACGGATGTCTTTCGCACGAAACGGCGGCCGTGCCGCGGCGGCGGGGCTGATGCTGCTCGGGATTGTTTCCGTGGCGGAAGCCGGCACCGCCGCGCGGCCGGGAGAAGAAGCGGCGGCGCTCCGGCCGACCGTGGAGTCAGGCGACCTGGAGGTGTCGATCGAGCGGGTGCTGCGAAGCCGCGAGTTCGCCTGGCGCCTGCAGCGACAGAGAGCGGATGCGGCGGAGGTTGAGAAGGGGCTCATCGCGAGAGCGATGAGCTCCATCCTGGACACGTTCAACGGGTGGGTGCGCGAGATCGTCCAGCTGATCGCGCGATTCCTCGACTGGCTCGCCGATCGACGCCGGGACGGCCCCGTCGAGAGGAACGATGCCATCTCGTGGCGCGCGATGGCCAGGGGCCTGCTCGTCGTGCTCGGGCTGGCGGGCATCATCGCCCTGGTCTATCTGCTGCGGCGGCACTGGGTGAAGAAGACGGCGGCCGGCGAACAGGCCCTCGTGGTTGAGCCGCGGGACGCCATGATCGTGGATGATCATGAGGCCGATCGCATCGCCTCCGATCGCTGGATGGAGCAGGCGAAGGAGTTGATCGCCCGGGGTGATCTGCGCGCCGCGATGCGGGCTGTCTACATGGCAATCCTCTCGCATCTTGCACGCGGAGGTCTTCTCACCCTGGCGCCGACCAGGACGAATCGTGACTACCAGCGCGAGCTGCTGCGCCGGGTGAGATCGCTGCCGGATCTGCCGGAGGTTTTTTCGAGCGGCGTCATGATCTTCGAGAAGGTCTGGTACGGCCGCCATGAACCGACCCGGGAACAGCTGGAGCAACTCGGAGTCCTGTTCGAAAAGGTGCAGTCCCGTGTGGAAGCGTAGGCTCCTGGCCGGAGCGCTCGTCCTGGCGGCCGCCGGATTCGTAGCCGGCCTGGGCCATCTCGTCGACCTGAGGCTTAAAGGGGGGGATATCCATCCGGTCTACTCGTCGTACCGGGCTGACCCTCTCGGAACGCGGCTGTTGCACGACGCCCTAGCGGATCTGCCGGAGCTGTCCGTGGCGCGCAATACGCTGCCGCTGGACCGCATCGAAACCGACCGGCAGACCGTGGTGCTCATGCTCGGTCTGAACGACCGGTTATTCGAGTGGCCCGCGCATGAGGAACGCTTCGTTCGACTCGAGGCGCTGCTCGCCGCAGGCGCCCGGGTGGTGATCACCGTTTCTTCCGAGTCTCGCGACTGGCTCGACGCGATGAATGTCCCGGCCGATCCGGACCCCGGGGAGGCGCCCGAACCGGGGAATCAGGACGAAGACGTTGCCGATGATGAGCGACTCAGCCTGCCGGGCGAGAGGTGGGGGTTCGAGGTTGATCGCCTGCCGTTCGGCCCTGGTAGTGAGGCGGGGACGGCTCCGCCCCTGGCCGAGCCTGCGGAGGCCGCCCCCGACTCTGTCCCGGTGGCCTGGCGCAGCACGCTCAGGTTCACGGCGGTGCAGGAGCCATGGACGATCCTCTACCAGCGCGGTGGAGCGCCGGTGGTGATGGAGCGTCCGTACATCAGGGGATCGCTCGTGCTGGCGGCCGATTCATTCTTCGTCAGCAACGAGGGTCTGTTGAAGGATCCCCATCCCGCGCTGCTGGCGGCCCTGGTGGGAGATCGATCGCGGGTCGTCTTCGATGAGACCGCGCATGGCGGAATCGAACGGCCGGGAATCGCCACCCTGGTGCGGCGCTACCGTCTGCACGGTTTCGCTGTGGGTAGTCTTCTGCTGCTGGGGCTGTTCCTGTGGCGCGCCAGGGCCCGTCCCATTTCTTCCGGCGGGAGTGAGCCGGAAGATGAAACCGGCCTGCTCGCGGGACGCGAGTCGAGAGCCGCGCTCGTCTCACTGCTCCGCCGGTCGCTCTCACCGGATGACGCACTGAAGGCCTGCATCGCAGAATGGCGCGCCGCGTTCGGCGGTGGGAATCCCGGGCTGTCCCGCTCTCTCGATGCCATGCATGACCCCTCCGCGAACCCCGTCGCCGAATACAGGAAAATCCACCACGTGATCTCGCGACAGAAAGGACGGCATGTCACCTGATATCGATCGATTGAAGGAAACACTGACTCGAGCTCGCCGGGAGATGGGGAAGGTCATCATCGGCCAGCAGCAGGTCATTGATCAGTCGCTCACGGTTATCATTGCCGGGCAGCATGCCCTGATCGAGGGAGTCCCGGGTGTCGGCAAGACCCTCCTCGTCCGAACTCTCGCCCGCATCCTGGGGTGCGACTACGGTCGCATCCAGTTCACTCCCGATCTCATGCCGGCCGACATCACCGGGACCAATGTCTTCAATCTGAAGACGAACGAGTTCAATATCATCCGCGGCCCGATCTTCACCACCTTTCTCCTGGCCGACGAGATCAACCGGGCGCCGGCCAAGACGCAATCGGCCCTGCTGCAGGCGATGCAGGAGCGCTCGGTGACCATCGATCGTGAGACGCACCGCTTGTCTCCGAACTTCACGGTTTTCGCCACTCAGAATCCGATCGAGTTCGAAGGGACTTATACCCTGCCGGAGGCGCAGAAGGACCGGTTCATGCTGAAGATCAATATGGGACACCCGGAACGGGAGGAAGAGCTCGATCTGGTCAGGCTGACCCTCGAAGGGCGGTCGCCGGAGACGGTCCTCGGGTCGGGGAGCGTAAGTCCCGTGATCAATGATGCCGATCTCGAGCAACTGCGGAAGGCGCTCGAGGCGATCGTGGTGCGGGCCGAGCTGCTCGAATACCTGGTCGACATCGTGCGCCGGACACGGAGCCATGATGGAATCCTGGTCGGCGCCGGGCCGCGCGCCACCCAGGCGCTCGCCCTCGCAAGCCGGGGCTACGCCGCGCTGGACGGGCGTGATTTCGTCACCCCAGACGACGTCAGGTCGATCGCCGCCGCGGTCCTGGAGCACCGGGTGATCCTGCGACCCGAACATGAGATCGAGGGGATCACGACCCGCGAAACGATCGAATCGATCGTGCAGGAGATCCCGGTGCCGCGATGATCATCCCGGGCGTAAGGCTTCTCTGGTGGATGGCGCTTCTCGTCGTGCCGCTGGCGACGATCGCGGGAGCGGCGCCGCAGTTGCTGCCGATCTGTCTGCTGCCGGTGGGGGCATTGTTCGCGGCGGTGTTGATCGATGCCGCACGGGCGCGACGCTGTCTGAGCGGGTTCGTCGTCGACCTGCCGCCGCTGGTGCGGCTGACCCGCGATCGCGAGAAACCGATCGAGATCACAATTCGCCATGAGCCGGGACCGCGGCGCGAAATCCGCATCGGGTTGCCGATTCCCCGCGGAATCGACACGGCGGTCGAGCACCTGGACGATGAGCTTCCGCAAGGAGCGCCAGCGCTCCCCATCCCGTGGCCCAGCACGCCACGTCATCGCGGCAAATTCAGCGTGTAAACCTGCGGCCGGGAAGGATC